>JAPOPM010000110.1 GCA_026712905.1 Deltaproteobacteria bacterium | reverse complement strand
CGGGAGTTCGGTGCCTGGGTTTTGGGCCTCACCGGGTTCTTCACCACCTTCAGCATGATCGGCATGGGGACGCTCTCGGACCGGATCGGCAGCGAGCGGGCCTACACCATCGGCAGCCTGGCCCTGGTGGGCGGCATCGTGGTCCTCCTCAACCTCGACGGAATGTCGGAGATACTCGTGTTGTCCCTGTACCCGCCGCTGTTCGCCGTGGGTTTCGGGTCGCGCCAGGGGCTCTATCCGACCATCGCCGCGGATATCTTTCATGGGAGACATTTCGGCTCCATCATCGGCTTCCTGGCTTTCAGCATAGGAATGGGCGCGGGCGTCGGCCCTTGGCTGGCGGGCTACCTCCACGACCTTTCGGGCAGCTATGCCAGCTCGGGCTGGATCGGCATCGTTCTGTGTGTGCTATCGTTGGCGTGTATCTGGATCGTTGCCCCGAGCAGAGGGGCTGATGCCTGAGGAGGCTCCATGGCGAAGACGCTGATCATCGATGCGCATCATCACTGGATGCCCGAGGAACACTACCGGAACCCGGAACCGCTGATCCGCGCCGGCGAGACCGTGGTGCGGCGGCCGGACCGGCTCGCCATCCGCCGGGAAGGGGTGCAGCTCTTCGGCCCGCCGGTCATGACCGCGGACATGGCCGCGCAGATCGAGGAGATGGACCGGGTCGGCATCGACCAGGCCGTGCTCCACGTCGGCTGCTGGGTGGACTGGATCGACGTCCCGGCGGCGCGCTTCATCAACGACGAGATGGGCCAGCTCGTGGAGCGGTTCCCCGGCCGCATCATCCCACTGGCCCACGTGCCCGCGCTGGAGGCCGGCGGCCGCCGGGAGCTCAAGCGCGCGGTGCAAAAGCTCGGCTTCCGCGGCGTCGGCATCAACACGCACATCCGCGGCGCGCTGCTGGACGACAAGCGCTACCACCCGTTCTACCGGCTGGTCTCCGACCTGGACATCCCCATCTTCGTGCACCCGTCCTCGGAGCTGCCGCTGGCCCATCCCCACGGCATGGAGCAGTTCAACCTCACCCGCAACCTCGGGCGCGCCATGGACAATACCATCAACATCGTGCGCCTCATGATGAGCGGCACGCTGGAGAAGTTCCCCAAGCTGCGTTTCGTCTTCACCCACCTGGGCGGCGCCTGGTTCGCGCTCCGCAACCGTCTGAACCCGTCCTTCTGGGACAAGCGCGAGCAGGGCTACTTCGACAAGTTCCAACACCGCATCTTCATTGACACGGCGCCCCCGTTCTGGCGTCCGCTCGAGATCCGTTTCGCCATGGACATGGTGGGCGAGGAGCAGGTGCTCATGGGCAGCGACTTCCCCACCATCGACCGCCTTGGCGACGCCGTCGCCATCGTCAAGGCCGTCAAGGCCAGCGCCGCGGTCAAGAGCAAGCTGCTGGGCGGCAACGTGGCCCGGCTGTTCCCGGAGAACGGCTGCTGAGGGCAGGGTAGGGGAGTTCGCGGTGAAAGTCCTGATGTGCCCGCCGCTCCACTACGAGCCCGCGCCCGGCGAGGACGCCTCCGCCGTCATGGCCGAGTGGCGCGGCCTCTACCGTCTCCTGCGCGACGAACTGGACGTCCAGGTCGACCTGCTGGAACCCCGGCCCGACATGCCCAAGCTCGTGACGGCCGCCAGCGGCGGCTTCGTGTGGAAGGACACCTTCATCGCCAGCCGTCCGCGCGACGTGTCGCGGCGCCCCGAAGCCGAAGCATGGGCCAACTTCTTCATGGTGCGCGGCTATGCCATGCCGGACTTGCCTGAAGGATGCACGTTCGAAGGTGGAAGGGATCTCGTGGTGGCGGACGGAACGCTATACGCGGGTTATCGCACCGACGACGATCTGGCCGCCCACCAGGCGCTCTCGGAGATCCTCGATCACGAGGTCCAATCGCTGCGCCTGTCCGACGGCTGGGATTGGCCCCTCGACACCTGTCTGTGCCCGGTGGGCGACGGCAGCGCGCTGTTCCTTCCGGACGCTTTCGACCCGGCCGCGAGGAAGGAGATTCAGGACCACGTGCCTCGGCTCCATCCCGTCGATGCGGATGATGCGCGGCGCCTGGGATGCAATGCACTGTTCGCAGGCCGGAACGCAGTCCTGCCGAAGGGTTGCCGAGAGACCGGCACCCACTTGAAAGAGGCGGGCTTCCAGGTTCACCATTTGCCGGTGGCCGCATATGCCCGACACGGCGCCGGGCCGAAAGCCCTGGTCCTCAAGATCGCCGGCTGACCCGGCCGCTACCTGGTCCGGCTCTTGCCCGCTTGCCGGGTTCTGCAATACAACTTGGACTTGTACTTGCACAACGCTATATACTTGTAGATCATCTCATGAGATACTTGTAATCACACGGCACGATAAACTTGTATCAGCCGGACAAGAAGATGAGCACGCCACATGACAAACTTGCCGCTTCACTCGCACGGCTCGAAGAACTACAGAGGGGAGGAAGGCGCGTCGTCCGCTCTAACGAGTTGACGCGCGTTCATCGTGAGCGTCTGGTACGGAACGGCTTTCTCCGCGAGGTCCTGAAAGGATGGCTGATTTCATCCAGCCCGGGCACCGACTCCGGTGATACGACGCCTTGGTTCGCCTCCTTCTGGGAGTTCTGCATCCGTTACTGTACTGCCCGGTTTGACGACCAGTGGCATCTCTCGCCGGAGGAGTCGCTGCTCCTGCATGCCGAAAACACCGTCATCCCCCGTCAACTCATCCTCTATACTCCGAAGGGCGCCAACAACGTGGTCGAGCTTCTTTTCGGCACCTCCCTTTACGACCTGAAACAAAGGCGGATGCCGCCGGAGGCCGATCTTTGCGAAAGGATGGGCTCCGGCTCTTCAAGCCGGAAGCGGCATTGGCCAAGGTCTCGGAAGGCTTCTTCGCCCGCAACCCGGTGGAAGCACAGGTGGTGCTCGCCGGCATTCGTGACGCATCCGATCTGCTTCGCCGTCTTCTTGAAGGCGGCCATTCAGCTATCGCCGGTCGGCTTGCCGGCGCCTTCCGCCGAATCGGACGGGCCGAACCGGCCTACGACATCCTCCGGGCAATGAGGGCCGCCGGCTACGATGCGCGTGAGAGCGATCCGTTCCTGCCGCAACAGACGTTCGGAGTGTTGAGCCATGCCGCGGCGCCCATCGTGGGGCGCCTGCAAGCCATGTGGAAAGCCTCCCGGCTGCCGGTGATCGCGGCATTCCCTGATCCCCCCGGTTTGCCGCGGGACCGAAACGCCTATCTGAGAGCGGTCGATGAAATCTACCGGAGCGACGCATACCACTCCTTGTCGATTGAAGGCTATCGCGTGACGGCTGAACTGGTCGAACGGGTTCGCCTCGGCAACTGGAATCCGGAAAGTCACCAGGCCGATCGGCAGAGCCGCGACGCCCTGGCTGCGAGGGGCTACTGGCAGGCGTTCCAGCTTGTCAGGGAGACGGTCGGCGAAGTGATCGCCGGCGGCGACCCGGGCAGACTTGTCCGCGCCGCGCATCGGAACTGGTATCTCGAGCTGTTCCAGCCCTTCGTGGCCGCCGGTCTGATCGCAGCGCCGGCCCTGGCCGGCTACCGCGGCAGCGCCGTGTTTCTACGCGGCTCCGGTCACGTACCGCCGCGCTGGGAGACGGTGCGCGATGCCATGCCCGCGTTGTTCGAGTTGCTGGAAAACGAAACCGAGCCGTCAGCGCGCGCCGTGCTCGGTCACTGGCTGTTCGGCTACATCCATCCCTATCCGGACGGCAACGGGCGCATGGCCCGCTTTCTCATGAACGCCATGCTGGCGGCAGGTGGTTATCCCTGGACGGTAATCCGCGTGGAGGACAGGGACGATTATCTCGCGGCGCTTGAAGCAGCCAGCGTCCGGATGGACATCGAACCGTTCGCCCGCTTCGTGGCACAACGGGTCCGATGGGCACTTGAACAGGGATGCCGACATACTATTTCTACAACTGCGGCATGAGGCGCCATAGGTAGACAAATCTACATATTTTCAGTAGGTTAACGTCTTTACGTCGCGTCACGGATGGGCTAGAATAGCCTCTGACTTGCTCCGTGTGGGTACCTAAACGGTACCCGGATCGAGATGCAAAGGAGGCATCAACCATGCCCAAAATCACCAAGCGAGCCGTCGACACATTCCAACCCGCAGAACGCGAGCGCGTCGTCTGGGACGACGACATCAAGGGCTTCGGCGTGCGTGTCCACCCCAGCGGCCGGAAGGTCTACATCGTCAAGTACCGTCACGAGGGACGCGCCGTCAAGGCCACCATCGGACCTCACGGACCCATCACCCCGGCTGCCGCGCGGGCGCGCGCCGCGGAGATCGTCACCCTCGCCAGGACCGGCCGCGACCTCGATGGGAAGACGCCCCGCAAGGCGGGAGGGTCCACCATGGCCGACCTCGCCCGGCGCTTCCTCGACGAATACGCCCCCGACCACCTGAAGCCGGGCACCGCTGAACTCTACCGAAAGATCATCGGGAAGCGCATCCTTCCCCGACTCGGCAAGCGCCGTGTCGCCGACATCTCCAGGGCTGACGCCGCAGCCCTTCACCATGACATGCGCTCAGTGCCCGGCCACGCCAACCGGACGCTTGGCGTGCTCTCCCGGATGCTGACCATGGCCGAGGTCTGGGAGATGCGCCCCGAGGGCGTCAATCCCTGCCGATTCGTGAAGAAGTACCCCGAGCGCAGACGCGAGCGGTTCCTTTCCGACGAAGAGTACCGCCGCCTCGGTGCCGCACTGCGGGACGCGGAGCGCGAGGGTTTCGCGTCGCCGGGGGCGGTCGCCGCGATCCGGCTACTGATGCTGACGGGGTGCCGGAGCGGCGAGATCCTATCGCTCCGGTGGGAGGACGTCGACCTGGACCGGGGCGAGCTCCGGTTGCCCGACTCCAAAACCGGCGCCAGGATCGTGCATCTGGGCGATCCCGCCATCGCGGTGCTGCGCGGCATACGGCGCAAGGAAGACAGCCCCTGGGTGATTCCCGGCTTGAAGCGCGGGACCCATCTCGCCTTTCTGCACGGGCCGTGGCGCCTCATCCTGCAGCGCGCGGGCATCGGGAACCTGCGGATTCACGACTTGCGGCACTCCTTCGCCAGCGGCGGCTTGCTCGTCGGCGAGGGCCTACCCATGATCGGGAAACTGCTCGGTCACAACAAGGTCCAGACCACCGCCCGCTATGCCCATCTCGCCAACGATCCTGTCAAGTCCGCCGCCAACCGCATCGCGAGCAGGATTGCCGAAGTCGCGGGGTGATAGACAATTCACAATCTCCTTAGAGATGGTCTTCCATACGCGTCATTTGTCCAACCGCGGTCGCCCTTAGACGATTCCCAAAGAGTTCCGGTCACTCCACCACAAGTCTGGGAGCGGAACGGAATAAGTCGGTCTCAATTTTATACTCATCGGTGAAATAATGAGAGTGCAAATCACAGAAGTAATTGTGATATCCGGCGACCCATGCATATTTCGCAAAAATTGTTGGGGTGCCCTTGTACTTGGCCAATTGGGTTTCTACAGCCTGCTTGTGCCTCGTGAGTTCATAGTCGAATGGACCCGAATAATCCTCCAACACTAGAATCGCATTGAGGTAGTTCACAAACCACCGACCGTCGGAATCAATGAGCAGATCGCGTGTCTGTGGCGCGGCTTCACGAGGCCTATAATACCTCAGGTGCGTTTGTACTCTGGCCTCCGCCGACCTTGTAAGAATGATTCGTGGGTCCCTGGCCAATTGCGATTCACCTTCGTAAGCTTCAATCAGCGCTTTTCCAGACACGACAATGTCGTCAATATATGCATGACCGACCGAAATTGCCCCTCTGACGAAGAATCCCGCGTTCGCCATGCTGAGTTGAAAACACGCGAGCCTATCAAACGCATCACCGAGTTCGGACTCGGCGTCTTGACGGATAGGCCACCCTATTACTATATTGTCACTAAAGGCCTTGAGGGCGTGACGATCTTTGTCGAAAAGGTGCTGGGGCGCTTCTATCGCCTCATCAACCGTCCTATCCTCCAACCAGTTTCGCCCATCCAGTAACGCCCCATGTAAACTTTCCAGAAACTCTGCCTGTGTCCCACTGTCTTCGGCTTCCTGGTGTAAGGACTGATAACCTAGAATGTCCATGAGGACGAACACCGACGGTTTTAGTCGAGGCTTACCGCCTTCATTCTGGTATGGGTTACGAGACATGACTCGACAAATAGAGCAGAATTACGCACGGGACCGGTCTCGAACTCTATGGGTGTGGGTCGTCCAAGACTCGCGTCCAGTCTTCTGCTGTTGTTGTCGGCTCTCCACTCCTTGATGATCTCTCGGGCATGGCGGTAGCTAAGCAACAGGAGCCCGTTAGGTGCTCAGATTTCCTAACACTGCATGTTGTGGAGACGGCCAATCAGCGGCCCAAGTGGTCAGTTAATCTTCCAGGCCTACCGCGCCGATCTTGCGGACCTTCATCTCACACCCTTCCGTATCACGCTCGCGGCTATCCCAATTAGAAGCAACGGGCATGGATTGCCCACACCTCGATCAAGCCGCTCGCGCAGTTTGCTCCAGTGCGTTGTCGCAGCACCGAACTTGTCGCTTACGAAGATACGAGATTACGCGTCGGCGAAGGTCCTGCCTCCCGTGACATACACGCTCCCTCCTCGCTATTAGGGCAACCAGATCAGCAACACCTGAGCCGCTTCCTTGCCATACTCCAGACCTCGACAGCCTTCTGTAGTGCCGCATCCCCGTCTCTGGATGTTGGGCTGATCCTACGTAGTTTTCGTCTACTTCAACCGCCTCCGAGAATGCAAACTCTTCCTTTGCCCACCTCTCACCGAGCCTGTGGACAAGGTGGACTGCTCGAAAAATCGCCTCCGCGCGTCGTCGATGTCCGGCATCGAAGGGGCATCAGGCATTAGTATCACGGCACACTCCCCAACCGCGATCCCTGGACACGCGGATCGCTCGTAGCGATGTCGAGCAGCCGCGGCAGCAACTGCCGCCAGGAACCCGTCGGCGGCACGGTGCGCGGAAGACGCAGCTACGCCACGCTCGGCAACGCCGATTCGATGACGATCCCCGAAGCCCGGCGCGAGGCCCGCAGGTTCATCGTCAGCTACATCGAACCGGCGACGGCCGGGAACGGCCCCCGCACGCCGGGGTATCCGATGGCCGCCTTCGCCGTGGAATTCCTCGACCGGCAGGCCCGCCGCTGGAAGCCCAAGACCCGATAGACCAACGCCAACATCGTCCACAAGGAAATCCTGCCTGCCTTCGGAGGTCTGGCCGTGGACGCCATCACGGTCGAACAGGTCCGGGACTGGTTCGCGTCCATGAGCGAGAGGCCCGGCGTCGCCAATCGCGCCATGCCCGTGCTGTCGATGATGATGCGCATGGCTGAGCTTTGGGGCTACCGCCGCCACAACACCAATCCCTGCAAGAACACCCGGCGCTACAGGATGAAGCCGAAGGAGCGGTTCCTGACGGCGGAGGAAATGGCCCGGCTCAACGCTCTGCTGACCCGCGACGAGTTCTATTGCCCGCATATCGTCGGCATCGTCCGGCTGCTAATGCTGACCGGCTGCCGCTTCGGGGAGATCGTCTCGCTGGAATGGGACTGGATCAAGGGCAAGCGCATCCACCTTCCCGACTCGAAATCCGGGCCGCGCACGGTCTGGCTGTCGAGCGCCGCGCGGGCGGTGATCGACGCGATCCCGCGCTACAGCGCCGATTGCCCATATGTCTTCCCGAACCGCCCGCCAACGCGCCCCGTCGACAAACATCGCCTTTCATTGGGACCGCATCCGCAACGAGACGGGCTTGCCCGGCCTGCGGCTTCATGACCTGCGGCACTCGTGGGCTTCCACCGCCGCCATGAACGGCGTGGACATGGTGACGGTCGCCAAGCTGCTCGGTCGCGCCTTGGTCGAGACGACCGAACGCTGCACTCATCTTTCCGACCAGTCGGTTGCCGACGCCGCCGACCGGGTATCGGACCGCATTCATGCGGCTCTGGCCGGCAGGGGCGCAAAGCACGGGGGAGGGAGCGATCATGCCAACGGTTGACCTTACGCCGCGTCTTGCCCGCGAGAGCAAGCCCGGCGGCAAAGACGTCATCTTGTTCGACAAGTCCCTGCAGGGCTTCGGGCTGCGCATCCACCCGTCGGGCCGCAAGGTCTGGATCGTGCAGGCCCGCATCGAGGGGCGCAGCCGCCGCGTGGTCGTCGTCCGGTAAGGGGCAATGCGGCTCGTCCAGGCCCGCCGCCGCGCCCGCGATATGCTCGACCGCATCCGCGTGGGCGGGAATCCCGCCGACGACATCCGCCGGGAGAAGCAGGAGCCGACCTTCCGCCGGGGAATACCTCCGGCGCAGCGATCCGCACTGGAAGCCCTCCGGGCGGGAAACGGTGCGCGTCTACCTCAAGGCCCACATCCTGCCCGCGTTCGGGAAGATGCTCCTGGACCGCATCGGCGCGGAGGACGTGGCGGAGTGGTTCGACGCGGCGAGTAAGGACAAGCCCGGCGCGGCCAACCGGGCGCTGGAAATCCTGCGCGCGATGATGTTCCGGGCCGAGGAATGGGGATTGCGCGAGCGCGACACCAACCCGTGTCTGGGCACTGCGATGAACCCGCGCAAGCAAGTTGCGCGGTTCCTCGACACGGACGAACTGGCCCGGCTCGGGCGCGCGCTCGACGATCACGAAGCGCGCTGGCCCGAGGCCGTCGCCGCGATCCGGCTGCTGGCGCTCACCGGCTGCCGCCGCAGCGAAGTGCTCGATCTGCGCTGGCGCGACATCGGCAAGGACGCCCTCAACCTACGCGATTCGAAGACTGGGCCGCGCGCGGTGCCGCTCGGAGAGGCGGCGCAGGCGCACGTCGCGGCGCTGCCCGGTAACCGCGACCGCGACGCTTTCGTGTTCCCGAACTATGCCCACGGCAAGGGGTACGATTCGTTGCGCGATTGCTGGCGCACGGTCTGCACGGATGCGAAGCTCGGTAGCCTTCGCCTGCATGACCTTCGGCATACCGCCGCCAGTCAGGCAGTCATGGCGGGCGAGAACCTGCCGCTCGTCGGCAAGCTGCTCGGTCACAAGCGACACCGAACGACGGCGGGCTACGTCCACCTTGCCGATGAGCACCTTGTCGAAGCGGCGGAGCGGGTCGGGAGCCTCGTTGCGGAGGCGATGAATCTTGAATGCGCGCCGCCGTCTCGTCGCGCCCGTGTTCGACTTGCGGAACTCGATTGGCTTTGACGTAGAACCCTTGGTGGAGCCCGTCAACCACGCGGTAGAGTGCCCGATGCGCCCGGCGCAGGCGCGGCGGCATCAGGTCAGGGATCGACCTCTGGGCTGCCTTTCCTTGTCCCTGTTTTCATTTGTTGGATTTCCTGCGATTGCACTGCTTGCACAGCATCTGACAGTTCTGTTCGTTCGTCTTCCCGCCCTCCGCCCAAGGGGTGATGTGGTCGGCCTCCATGTCCGCGATCTCAAACGCCTTCGCGCACACCTTGCAGATGCCCTTTTGAATCTCGAACGCCTTCTGCTTCATGGCCTGGGAGAAGGCCCGGATGTTGAGATGCCTTTCCTCGCCGGTGAGGAGATACGGGTAGATGCCCTCCTTCTTCGTTACGTCGTCGTCGATCCACAAGCGGGCGACTTCGGCCTCAAGACCTTCGGGATCCAGACTCTCGTCCTTGAGTTGTCCGTAAAGCCCGCCCCAATCCACGCCTTTCATTGGTGTGCGGTCTTTCGGGAAAACCGCTTTCACCCGGTTGACTACCGCCTGGAAGTGACTCCACAAGGCGGTTGCGGTCTTGTCGTGCTGATGCGCGGCCATGTACTCCTCGACCGTCTGGCCGTCATCCTTGATCCACTGGATCGCAGTTTCGAGGTATTCCTGCCGCTCGGCTCTCCCATTCACATACCCGCTTCCGATTGCATAAGCCGGGCAGGCGGCCCCCTTCCGGCTGAAGTGCCGCTTTGCGTCGGACACCCACGGGCCAGCATAGACCGCGTTGCGCAACTCCTGGTTCGTCAGCCTTTCGCCCGCGATGTTGATGATCCTGAACCAAGCCAGTTTCTCGCTGGCCGTTCCCTCGCAGACGTAAACCTGTAGCTCGTAATCAAGGATTCGCTCCTGCTGGTCGTCCTGCAGATTGAAGAAACCAAGCCCGTCAAGGGAGTAATCGCCCTCCACGTACTGCGCGATGGAGATCGTCCGCTGCTGGCCGTCAATGACCTCATAGGTGCCGTCTTCGCGCACCGCCCAGTACATCACGTTGAGCGGGAAGCCCTGGTTGATCGTCTCGATCACCGCATCGCGTTGCTTGTCCTTATAGACAAACTCGCGTTGAAAGGGCGGGCGGATGTCTAGCTTGCCGCCATAGCCGCGCACGCCGCCTTCACCGTCGTCGATGTAGCCCTTCACAAGGTCGCGGACGGTGATTTTGTTCAGTTCGATTTTCATGTTTGCGGTGCCTTGTTGCGGATCAGAATACGGCCGTACTTTAGCTTACCGTTGATGTACGGGCCATCTTTTCCACGTGACGAAACAATACCCGCCATGCCTTTAATGTTGCCCGCGATAAGACCGACAATCTCAAACTGCTCCGGGTTGTGTTTGTCGAGAAACGTGACCGGCACTCCCATCGCCCCATCCCAATCCATCGGAATATCGGCGACCTTGTCCACGTTGATTGCATCGTAGTTGTCGTAGGTTGCGTATTCCTCCCGCGAGTACCGCTTGTAGAGGATCAATTCCTCGTGGCGCTTGGCATGGTCGAGATTGGTGAACCAGGCAGCGTTGCCCAACCGTCCCTTGATAACCCCTTCGACGACCCTATAAGCGCTCCCCTCCTTTGCGGTCGCCACCAATTCCTGCGCGTATCCCTCCGGCACATCGAACAGCATGTCTTGGCCCTTCGGGGTGACACCAAGCCACAATCTGTTGTCTTTGATTAGTGAGAAAATCTCCTTGTAGGTAATGGCGTTCTGACTCCCGATGATCAGGAATTTCTTACCGTACTCCACCAGTTGGGCAACATATGCGCGGAACAGCGAAAACGGCGGATTGGTCACCACGATGTCTGCCTGCTTTAGCAAGTCGATGCATTCCTCGCTGCGGAAGTCGCCGTCCTCCTCAAACTCACGGATTCCGATATCCCCGACTTCGGGCACCCTGCCGCCCTTAGCGTTCCCCTTGTACTCAAGCCATATCGCCTGCTCCGAGTCGTGACGGCTGAACAGGTCGCGTTCCTGGTTCTTGTAGCACGCAGTGATGAGTTTCTTCAGACCCAAGCGCTCGAAGTTGTACGAGAAGTAATGAAAGAAGTTGGAGATGCGGGGATCGTCGCAATTGCAGTACACGACCTTGCCGCGAAAGTGTCGGCTGTAGTGGCGCAGTTCGTTCTCGATGTCGGGAAGCTGCGTGTAGAACTCGTCGTTCCGTTGCTGCTTGGCCCTTCCCAGGTTTTCATTCAGCGACATGGGCGTCCTCCCGCATCAAGCCTGTTATCAGCGATCAGTTTCCGGCATGGCAAGGCGCATCAGCTTGAGCCGACAGCGCCGACGGCCCGGGCCTCGTTCATGCGTGCGGCGCCCTCACGCGCCGATCCGCAGCCGTCCAGTCGCGCCGCGCCCGCGCAAGCTCGTAGCTCGCCTGCATCCGCATCCAATGCTCGGCGGTGCCCCAGCCGATGTTCTCCAACGCCAGCGCCATGGTCGCCGACACGCCCGCCTTGCCGTTCAGCAGGCGCGACAGCGTGCCGCGCTCGCAGCCGAGACGCGCCGCCGTCTCGGTCACGTTCCAGCCCACATCGTCCATGCTCTCGCGGATCAGTTCGCCCAGGTGCGGCGGGTTCAGCATCGGGCCGACGCGCTCGCTTGCAATGTCGTTCATGGTCAGCACTCCCCTTCGGTCAGTGGTAGTCGATCAGGTCCACGTCCACGGCTTCGCCGTCCTCGAAGCGGAACACCACGCGCCAGTTGCCGGAGACGCGAACGCCCCACTGGCCCCCGCGGTCGCCCTTCAGGGGATGCAGCCGGAAGCCCGGCGCGTCGGTGCTTCGCGGATGGGTCGCCTCTTGCAGCCGGAACAGGATGCGCTTGAGCCGTGGCACCAGACCCGCAGGCACCCGCGCGGGATTGTCCCGCTCGTGCAGCGCCCGCAGTCCCTTGTGCCTGATCCTCATGCTGCACTGTAACGCGCTACGCCACACGCCGCAAGCATCCGCTGTGCCGTCAAGACCGCCGCCGACAGTGCGGAGCGAGTGAGTGACGCCGCGTGTGTCCATGCCTTCCTGCAGTGATTTGTTGCCTCGTGCTTCCTATAGTACGGTTTGGAAGCCGCTCGGCGGTTCGGGACCCCTTCCCGCAGGTGCGCGGCGGGCGCTGTCGCTCAAGCGTCGCTCGGGCTAAGTGCCGGATGCATAACGGCTTTCATCGCCCGACGGTTTGAGCGGTCAGGAAGCGCGATAGCGACGCCCTTCGGCGCGTGGTTTCCACACCCGCCGCACCTCGGTGCTTGTCGATCTGCTTCTATTTGGAGACCTCCAGAGGCTACGCTCATCCTGCGCGAGAGTCCGTGAAGACATCGGCCGCCCGAATCGCACAGAGTATGGTAGCCGATATGGCGAATCTCGGCACGACTTCCGACGCCGCATGATTTATGGCATTTCGTGTTTGGTGGAACCACTGAAGGTCCGTAGGATGGACAAAGGAATCGTTGCCTTGGAACCTTTGGGCGACAGGCAACGAGCGGTTTGGTGGCGATAGGCATTTCCATTGGCTCCAGTCGATGCAGACCAACATAAAGCGAACTCTGGCCTACGAGGATCGAGAGCGGGGACGAATGGTCATCGGCGAGGACGAGCTTCGGTCTTTTTCCGAGCCTGTGGTGATCCTCGGCGATCCCGGTTTGGGGAAAAGCATGCTGACCTGGGAACTCGGCAAGCAGGCTGGAATGCGGTATTTCCGTGCCGGAACATTTGAGCGTCGCGTCGACCTTGCCTCGCTTGTTGGCAGGAACGAGTGCGTCATTGTCGATGGCCTCGACGAAATCGCCTCCGCAGCGCCGGGAGGCGCGGTCGACGCGGTGCTGAGGAAGCTCTCGGCATTGAGCAATCCGCCTTTCATTCTTTCCTGTCGCGAAGCCGACTGGCTGGGCGCGGCCGACCGAGTAAAGATCGAAGATGACTATGGATCGGCGCCGGTGCTGCTGCATCTGCAACCCTTTACCCGTGACGATGCGCGTGCCTTTCTGTCTCAGAAATTCCCGGAAGTTGATGCGGATGGCCTCTTGGTTCACCTCGCAGACCATGGGATCGAAACCCTCTACGGGAATCCCTTGACCCTTCGATTGCTCGGGGAGGTTGCACGGGCGGCGGGTCCGCTTCCGGAAACTCGCGCAGGACTCTTTGACCAAGCGTGCCGTGTGATGCTCAAGGAGGACAATCCGCGCCACCACCAAGACCCGCATGTCCAGGCAACCGACGAAGATTTGCTGCTGGCGGCAGGCGCGATATGTGCAGCGCAACTCCTGTGCGGCCGCGTCGGGATTCACATGGGACCCTACGCGGAAACGCCCGGTGAATACCTGAATATCGTGGACATCACGGGGCTTCAGTCTAGCCGGTTTGCGGATGAAGCGATCAGGACCCGTCTGTTTCAGGCGGAAGGCGAAAACCGCTTCACTCATATCCATCGCGTCATCGCCGAGTATCTCGGGGCCAAATGGCTCGCGCGTTGCTTCGAAGCCGGCGTTTCGAAGAAGAGACTCTTCGGTCTGTTCCGGCAGGGCGAGGGGGTTCCGACCTCGTTGCGCGGCCTGCACGCGTGGATGGCTCACTTCAGCGACGTCCTGGCGGCTCCCTGCATCAACGTTGATCCCTACGCCGTTCTGCGCTACGGCGATGCCGAAACGCTGGATCTCGATCAGGCCCGGAACCTGCTCGTTGCATTGAGGGATCTGTCCGAGGAAAACCCCTACTTCAGATCCGAGGACTGGGGCCAGCATCCCGCGTCCGGCTTGGTGCGTCCGGAACTCCGGGACGAAATCCTTGCCATAGTTCAGGTGCCTAGCCGGGACATGCAGTTCACCGTGCTTCTACTCGAAGCGATGGCCGGGACAACGCTTGCCCAGCGACTCCGCCCGGAACTGGAGACAATACTGTTTGACCGCGACCGCTCGGTCGTAGAACGATCGTGCGCCGGCAATGCGCTTTACACCGCCGCTGTGAGTGACGATTGGGAGACACGTATTCGTCGCCTTCTCGCGATGGAGGATGCCAACTCGGCGCGGCTCGCTTTCGAGATTCTCCGCAAGGCCGGTCTGTCTGCCGTTCCCATCGGCACGGCAGTCGGCACTGTCCTGGCGTACTTGGGGTTGGCGCGGAATCAGGATTCCCAAGAAGAATCGGCCGAGCTCAAGTATGTGCCCGACAGTCTCTTCAGTGGTCTTGACACGCAGTACCTCGCTTCATGGCTCGACGAATTGACGGAACGCGCGCGACCGTTGATGGAAAAGGCAGGCTACGAGACGGAGTGGTATGTCACGAGGCTCGTAAGACACCTCGCGGCCCAAGTCCTTGAAGCCAATCATTCGATTCAGCCGGAGCGTGTCTGGATGTGGGTCGGCTGGCTGGGCCGATACCGTCTGTACAATGACGATGGCACAAAGCGTTTGGCGGCGATTTTCCGTAAGGATCGCGTCCGTCGCGCTGCACTCCTCGAGCAGGTGCTGCTGACGCCATGCGCGGAAAGCACTTGGATGGCCGCCCACCGCCTCGCCGATACGGGGCTAGGCTTGTTTCCGAAAGGAGAGGACATCGCGGGAAGTTTGAGAACGTTGCGCGCACGCGCCGGTGAAGGCCGGATCGACGTCGACACATGGAGAGAACTGTTGTTGCTCAACCGCTCGGTCGAAGGACTCGCGACTGTCGTGCGCGAAGCTGCCCTTGATGCCGCGAATGAGGACCCTGAACTGCTATCCGTACTCGCAGAACTTTCGAGGGCCGCGACTCCGAAATGGGAGACCAGACGGGCTAAACGGCAGGCAAAGGAGGAAGCGCATCGGCAAGAGTACTTCCGGCGTCGTCGCCGTGAGCTTACCGAACGGGCTCAAGAAATAGCCGCTGGAGACATTCCCGTCCTTCAAGAATCTGCCGCTGTCTACCTCGGCCGGTGGCATATGTTGAACGGGGAGTTCTACGGTTTAAATACGGCAGCATCCCCGGTAGAGCGCTTGCGAGAATTTCTGGGCGACGACTTGTGTCATCGGGTGATGTCGGGCTTCAACGCCGTCCTCCGTCGCGATGACCTGCCGAGCGCTTCCAGGATCGCTGAGAACTACGGTGGGAATGAGGAGGCGGCCGCGGCGCCCATGATCTGCGGCGTTGCCGAAATGATCCGCCGTGGCGATCCCATCGATAAGATTAATCGGGACACGTTGGCCGCAGTCTACATGGCATGGCGGCACGCGTCGAGGTCGAACGACGCTGCGCAAATTGACATCGGTCCGGCGCTCGAAGACGTTCTTTTCAAGAGTGAATGGGACTGGGAGGTCTATTTCCGCGCAAGCGTCGAGCCACAACTTGCAAAGAACAGGGAACACATCCAAGAGCTCTACTATCTTGAACACGAACCCCGCTTCGCTACGCTGGCAGGATGCCTCGCCGTCGATTGGTTGCGCGCCCATCCAGGGTTGCCCCCCTCCATCGTGACGCTACTCCTGACCTGCGCCCTTGAGAGCGCCTGCGACGAAGAGGTACAGACACTGGTTGGCCGGATGTTGAACGTCCAGTTGGAGCGTGAAACGATGCTGCTGTGGCGATCAGCAGCCTACGTCATCGATTTCGATCGCCACCGGGCGTCACTCAAAGAGGCTGCGGCGGACAACCCGGCCTTACTCTGGTTGATCCGTGACCGAATGGGGCCAGCACGCAGTGAACGCTTCGACCGTTTCTCGCTTGAACAGCTTGCCTTCGTTGTCGAGGCGTTCGGATCGAACTGGCCAATAGCTTACCGGCCCGGCACCGTCACAGTAGGCAAGCGCAACCCCTGGGACGCCAGCGAGTTCATCAAACGCGTGATTTATGCAGTCGCCGGCCGGCCGACGCCGAACGCAACCGAGGCGCTGCAAAATCTCATTGCCAACTGTGCGCCGAGCTATGCCGATACAATGAAGCATGCGCTGGCGCTCCAGCGAAGGGCCCGGCGCGACGATGAATACGCTGCCCCCACCGTCAAACAACTCCGTGCCGTGATGGCGTGCGGGCTACCCGAAGACATTGGCGACATGCAGGTTTGGTTCGCGGATCAGATCGAGACTCTCCAGGATCGAATTCGAAACAGCGATACCAACATGTGGGAAGCGTATTGGAACGGGGAACGGCCCAGACATGAGAATTTCTGCCGCAACCGCTTGATCGAACACATGTCGGGTTCGTTACCACCATCGATCCGGTTCGGACCAGAGACCCTCATGCCGCGGGGCAAAAAGGCTGATATCGCCCTGACCCGCAACACGATCAAACTACCGGTCGAGATCAAGGGTCAATGGCATTCTGAAGTCTGGAGTGCCGCTAGCGACCAACTCGACGCAAAATATGCAGTTGACTGGCAAGCGGAAGGCCGCGGCGTCTACCTTGTTCTTTGGTTCGGAGACATTGCCGGGAAACCACTGCCGAGACACCCTGAGGGTCTGGCCCTCCCACAGTCACCCGGGGCGCTCCGTGGGATGCTGATGGATCGTTTACCAGAGGCGCGGCGATCCTGGATCGATGTCTTCGTGATCGATGTCAGCAAGCCCGACGGGACCGCCTGAGTTCACGGTCGGTTGGGACTCCGTTTCCATCCCGATTCCACTTGACTCGCAGGATTCCTCCTGCGCCAGCGGATTCTCCGGCTTCTTTTCCGATACTACCGACTATCCCTGCGGGCCGCTCAAGGCAGCGATTCGAGTCCGAGTTTGCCCAAGACGACAATCACCACCGGTAGCCGACACGCCTATGAATCCGGCCAATCACCCCTTGTTCGAGGTCTCGAAAGCGCGTATCCGGGCTCTATGGACATGCGAGACTGGTGTAGACAAGCGCCCGGCGGGAGGCGTCGGACATGGTAGCATCGATCGGCGTAATCGCCTCTCCGTCTCAGGGCGTGAGCTACTACGAGCGGGACGGCTACTATGCGAAGGACGATCCTGCCCACAAGGAGGCGAGCGCGTGGGCGGGCAAGGGGGCTGAGGATTTAGGGCTTTCGGGTTCGGTCGATCCCGACACATTCAAAGCCATGCTCCAAGGCAAGGTGCCGGACGGCCCGCACCTGGGCAAGCGGGACAAGGACGGGGAGATCCACCATCGGCCGGGACGGGACGTCACCCTCTCCGCCCCGAAGTCGGTCTCCCTCATGGCGCTGGTGGGAGGAGACGAGCGGGTCGTCGCCGCCCACGACTGGGCGGTAAACAGCACCCTTTCCTGGATCGAGCGCAACGCCGTCGAGACCCGCATGCAGGACAAGGCCAGCCGTGCGATGGTCCACGTGGGCGGACAGAAGATGGTGGCCGCAACCTTCCGCCACGACACTTCCCGCAACCTCGACCCGCAACTCCACACCCATGCCGTGGTGGCGAACATGGTGCAGGGCGAGGACGGGAAGTGGAGGACCATGGTCAACGACGGGCTCTACCGGAACAAGATGGCGATCGGCGCGGTCTACCGGGCCGAGCTTGCCCGGGGCCTCAAGGCCCTGGGTTACGGGATCGAGAAGACCCACCCGGACGGCAGGTTCGAGATCGCGGGAGTGTCGCGGGAGGTGGTGGTGGGGTTCTCGACGCGGCGGGCGGAGATCGAGGCGGCGATGCTGGCGCGGGATGAAGGGGCGCCTTTGGAGAACCCGAAGCTGGCGGACCGCGCGGCGTTGATGACGCGGGCCAGGAAAAGGGACGTGGACAAGGGGGAGCTTCGACGGAGTTGAGAGCGGCAGGCGGCGGAGCTTGGGTTTTCGGCGGACACCGTGCGCGCCAAGGCAAGGCAGGCTGAGCGGAAGCAACCCGCTCCGGACCTGTTCAGTGGTCCGCTTCAAGCGGCGGGAGACACCGCGGCCTGGGCCGTAGAGCACCTGTCCGAGCGCCAAGCGGTGTTCTCGCATGGGGATCTTCTTGCAGCGGCGCTGGCGCGGGAGCCGGGGGCGGTGACGGCCGAGGCGGCGGAGCGGGCCATGGCAACCCTCGAACAGGACCGTGTCCTCCACGCGGCGCGGGGTCTGGAATTGGGGAAACACTGGACCACGGACGCGGCAATGGCGCGGGAGTCGGAGGCCATCGCGCTGATGAAGGCGGGCCAGGGCGCCGAAAAGACGATCATGCGGGGCTGGATTGCGGAGACAAAGCTCCACGGCGGCCGTCTCAACGAGGGGCAGAAGGAAGCGGTGAAGCTAATCCTCTCGACCAGCGACCGGGTGTTGGGGGTGCAGGGATACGCCGGCACGGGCAAGACGACGATGTTGAACCGGCTCCGGACGCTCGCGGAGAGCCGAGGCTACAACACGACAGGGCTCGCTCCGTCGGCCTCCGCGGCCCGTACTTTGGAGCGGGAATCGGGGATCGGGTCGGAGACACTCCAGAGATTTCTGGCGCGCCACGAGGGAATCATCGAAGGCAGGGGTACGGCAAGGGGGCTTCGCAACCTGCGGGCCTCGTTATCGAAAACCGTGCTGGTGGTGGACGAGTCCTCGCTCGCGTCGAGCGAGCAGATGCGGGGACTGCTGCGGGCCGCGACCACGCTCCGGGTTCCGCGGGTGGTGCTGGTGGGAGACGAGAAGCAGCTCGGCGCAGTGGAGGCGGGCAAGCCCTTTGAGCAGTTGAGACAGGCCGGGATGCAGACCGCGGTGATGGACGAGATCCTCCGCCAGCGCGACATGGATCTCAAGGAGGCGGTCCGTGCGGGCCTGACGGGCGAGGTCAAGACTGCGTTCGAGAAACTCGGGGACAGGATCGCGCAGGTCGAGAGGGAGGATATCGGCAAGGAAGCGGCGAAGCGTTGGGTCTCGCTCTCTCCCGAAGATCGCGCCGCAACCGGGGTAATCGCGCCGACGCGGGCGCTGCGGGACGAGATCAATGACACGATCCGGGCGCAACTCGTGGCGGAAGGCGCAGTCTCCGGTCCTGCGAGGCAGGGCAAGAAGCTGGTGTCGCGGGGTCTTACTAATTCCGAGATGGCGCGGGCCTCGAACTACTCGGCGGGAGACACGGTGATCTTCAACCGCCCGTACAAGACCCTGGGGGTGGAGAAAGGCGACGAGCGCGAGGTGGAAAGGGTCGACTACGAGCGCAACACGGTCTGGCTCGGCGACGGAAACGGCAACCTGGTGGACTGGCGGCCCTACATGCTGGCGGGCGCCAAGGGCGGCGTGGAGGTCTACCGGAGCGAGGAGATGGAGCTTCGCAAGGGAGACCGTGTGCGGTGGACACGGAACGATCCGGGCCCGGGGCTCGCCAACGGCGAGACCGCGGCTGTGGAATCGGTCGGAAAGGACGGCGTCCGCTTCCGTCTCGAGGACGGATCGGCGGCGAAACTTGCCGAAGGCGACGCCCAACTCCGGCACCTCGACCGGGCCTGGGCCTCAACAGTGCACGCTTTCCAGGGCAGGACGGTAAACCAGATCGTTGCGGCCATGCCCACGGGGAACCCGGATCTGACCAACCAAAGAGCGTTCTACGTGGCGATCAGCCGGGCCCGGGACGCGGCGGAGCTGGTCACCGATGATGCCTGGAAGCTCTCGGATCAACTGGAGAGAGCCACGGGCGAGCGGGTTGCGGCGCTCGATGGGGCGGCGATGGAGGCCGCGCACGAGGCGGTGTTCGGCCTCGAAACCGACCACGAACGGGACGGCGAACAGGATGCGCGCGGTCATGACCGGACGGATCACGCCCTCGAAGAGGAGCACGTTATCGATCCGGAGCGCGAGCGCGAGTCTGGTCCGGGCCTCGAAACCGACGGCGAACTCGACCGTTCAGAGGAGTCGGAACACGATCGCCTGCAGGACGAGAGCTTCGAGCCGGCGCAGGTGACCCTCGATTTCGATCTCGATATGTAGAAACCCAGCTCCCTTCCGGCCGATCCCGCGACCGTCGCCGGCAACAATCCCATCGCGAAACGAGCTCTGAAAAGCTCCGTGCCGCCATCCGACCGGGGCGTGACATTCCGGTCATCGCCTCCCCCGCCGCCCCTCCCGGCCCTCTGGTTATCGTTGCGGTGCGCAGCCTGTCGTCCGTGTGCCTCGTGTAACACGCTTTGGTAGTAGCGAATTCCCCGCGTATGTCGGTCCGCATGCTCCATACGGACGGGCATGAGGGCGTTGACGCGGCGGTGTTCGATGACGGGCGCGGACATGGCTGTGAGCGGGCATCGTCTGCGCGGACTCGGCGCGCGGGGGCTGTCATGGAAAAGGCCGGCGCCGATCGGTCAGCCTGCCCGACCTTCGGACTGCCCGTAGGAAATGCGCTAGAGGCGTCTCGCCAGAAACCAGCCACGAGGCCGTGCCAGTAGTCCGGTAAGTGGCTGGAATCACCCGCCGAGAGGGGGACCGGTACACGATCGCTACACGGCCGTGTACCAAAGAGCTATCGCCTTTTCCAGGGTACGAGAGGCTCCGAGGGGCTCGAATCGGGCAAGGGAGCGCACCCAGGCGCAGACAGGACTCGTCAGGCAGCGCGCTGCGTCGGGTGTGAAGGAATAACGGCTCCGCCGTAGAGATGGAGACGCATGGCGAGACGTTGGCGAGAGGGAACAGAAGACGCGCAATATCAGCAGGTTAGCCCGAGCGGCGCTTGAGCGGGAGAGGGAGGTCATAGCATACAGGGCCGAAGCCGTGGATCGCGGGCGGTTCTCCGGGCATGTGCAGCCGAGGCGGCGCGAGCGCAGGTCTGGCAGCGAAGATTCTCCGCAGAACCGGGGCGATTCCCTAGGGAACCGGGTGCGACGCTCCAGAGAACCGGGTGCGGTTCCCTGGAGAATCGCGGCGCCATACATCCGTGTTTTATCAACAGTTTTCCCGTACTGCGCCGTGTTTCGAGAGTAGTACAATCGGATTACAGCCGTCTTACAATCGACTTACAGCAACCCGGACCGGGCCATGGTCGGTGGCTGCGCAGGCGGCGAAGCCGACGCAAGACATTCGGGGCTATATGGCCGCCGGGCATCATTAGAACACGGGGATTGGCGGCCGCGGCAGGGGCCAGGGCCGCACCGCCCACAACGTCAACGAGCTCGCTGCCCACCGTGTCGAGGGCACAAACCCGACAGAGCCGTGTCCTGCTTCCTCGGGCGAGGAGCACGGCCACCCGGAAACACGACAGACAACGGGCGGCGCCTGAGCGTCGGGTTCCCCACGCACTTGCCGGAACACTTCGCGGACCGTCGTGCGGCTCCCTGCTGACGTCAAGGAAACAGGAGGGAACAAGACGATGCCCGTCGGCGCGACACGCGCTGCGACACTCACTCGGCCGTTACTATCGGCGGTGGCGCAGATGTGCCGGACATTCCAGAAGTCGCCGGTGAACAGAGTGGTGCGGGCATGCTCCGACAGCATGCCCGGCACGCTCTTGTCGGAGTCTTCGATCTCCTGCTGCATCTCATCGAACTTCCGGTGTTCGTAAAGCGAGCAAGCTATTTGGCGTCGTCAGGGGTGATGCCGACCCGCCCGGCGGTTTCGGTAAGCGGACGCCCCCGCGCCGTTCCGGTCGAGCCGGGAGAATGCGTCGGTTGCGAATCCGCGCTGGACCCCTCGCCCGGGGCCTCGCTCCCGCTCAGCCCGAATGCGTCATCGAGACCCTGTGTGAACTCGCCGATCCCTTTGAGACTGTCGAACTCACCGAGATCGATATCCAGCTCGAAGGATTGGAGTCCTTCGAGCTTCATGTCGGCGATGCCGCTCATCAGTTCCCCAAGGCCCCTGAAATCCCGACCGAGTCCATCAAGCCTGTTGAGCCCACCGAACCTAGCAGGATTGCCGTCCCGGGCGAGCCCGTCGGAATTCCCGCCCCGGTCGGTGCTTCCCGTCGAATTCGTTGGGGCACCCAAGGTGAAAGTCCGGGTGAGTTCTTCCTCGAGACGACGATCAACATACTGGGGGAACGAGCTAACACGGCGATCATTGAACTTGATATCCGGGGAGAGCGAGTGGATATGAACACCGAGCGCGAAGCAGGCCGCGAGCGCGACGGCGAGAATCGATACCCACAATTTCTTTCCGCTCGGCCGGATTCTCACCCACGCAAGGCTTCCCAGAGCGGCGAGGCCCGATGGAGCGCCCGGGCCGGGCTGCTTTCGTTTGGACATCGACTCCGCTCCTCCCCGATTAGTTGCAAACCGGCTGCGGGCCTATAGGGTCGAAGCCCTCGAGGACTTTAAAAGCCTCTTACAGTACCGACTAAAGGAAATCCATTTAGAGCATGACCCGGAGTTTTGCCAGGAATTTCTCAAAGAACCAAGGGATTGTCCCAACACCGACTAAGCCTCTTCTTCGGTTTCGTCGATAAGAGAGCTATGAAAGTCAGGGTCATTTCACTCTGAGGTGGCCAGAGCGCGGGCGAGCAGGGCGAGGGTAACGAAACTCAGCCACAAGTCCATGCGCAAGGAGAGCGAGGGCGCGGAGCCCGAGCGCGGGGTCGGATTCGAGATCAGGACGAGTTGGTTAAGGTGATACGGGCCGCGCACACTACCAACTCCTTGCCAAACCCATAATAGTTGTCACCAAACCTACGGCGGCTCCACCGACACACATTGCCGCTCCGACGGGGTACTTCTTCACATTAAATGCGTTCCACAGTTGTGAAAAAACTGGTAACAGAACAACGCCCAGAAGAAATGTCCAAATCCAGACGGACGTAAAAAATGTGGTGTACAAACAAATGGCAAAAAAACTTCCTATGGCATCTGGATCAGAGAAAAATACTCCGCCTTCACGAAAAAGATAAGAAAGCACTTCTCCGGTCAAGGAAAACACATCGCCAATCCAGGACCCACCGTCGAAGAACGACCGACTTCCTCCGGCGAGTACCCAGTAGCCGAGAAATGTCGCAGAACCGAGAACCAACCCTACGACAAAAATGCAGAAGGATGCAAATGCGTCGACAATAAACAGAACACTTCTAAATACTCCTTCCTTCCGCATGATCATTCGCCCGATTATGAGGCGAGTCTCCCACAATGAACAATAATCACCTATCACGTTCACGAATACGGCATACGGAACCAGAAGACTGAAGAGTTCCCAGGGAAGCGCCTCGAGGTCTTTAAATGTTGCGTCAACGCTTGTAAGTCGGATGACAAGGCAAACCACGGTAACAGCTGCAAACGCACACAAAGACGCCAACACAGATCGCCAGAAACGCGGACGACCGTTTCTTGCCGAAGAAAACGTCCTGTCGAATATTGAGACGAAATGTTCTGCCCACTCATTTCGGTCCGCATTGCTGAATAGCTCGTATATTCTGTTTCGCAGTTGATCGTCGAGTTTGGTGTCGATGAAAAACCCAAACCGGCAGATGAACATCCACCCGACAATGCCCGCAACAAATGGCATTATGATTGGTGTCAAGGTATCCACGCCAACATCACCCAATGTGAGGCGTTCTCCGCAACGACCTCGGTCTGGTTCGCACGAGACAATCGGGGTTGGCGGAAAGCCAATCCGTCGGTCCGACCCCAGCTTCGTCTGCTCGCACCCTCAATCGCATAGTTCACAGTCGAAACTTGGATCCGTAAAGAGGCCTCCGAACAGGCCGAAGAGGCCGCCAAGGATGCCGCCAAGGATGGGAACCTGCTGATGGCCACGGATGGCGGAATACATCATGCTCGCCAACCAACGCTGTTGGGACCGCTCTGTCACCACACAGTATAGCAGGCGGTCCGCACAGAGCCGCCAGTTCTCCGCGGTTTCATTCTCCCTGATCATCTGATACAGGGCGTCGTGAACAAGCGTGGCTTCCTGGGTGCACTCGATATCCGGGAACCAATTCGCTCCGTTCCAGGTGTAGCCCTCGCAGATGGTGATGCGACCATTGGAGACGTTGACGTACTTCGTCTCCTTGCCGTCTAAGTCCTTGCCGAGTATTTCCCCCGTGGCATCGCACATGCACGACAGCAGCTTTCGAGAGTAATCCTCGGTGATCTGGTATTTCCAGTCGGGGTGGCCTATATGGCGGTACTTGATCGACACTCTCCGTTTCTCCTCTTCAGTTGGAGGTTAGGTATGATCAGTGACAGCCGGTCGATATGGGTTCCGGCGATGAGGAAACAGGGCTCAGAAAAACTGCTCATCTCCCGCGTGAATACCGCATCCATCGTGTTTCTTCAACGGTGATTCGAACTGGAATCGAGTTCGGCAGGACCGATCAGGCGTACTGACGCCTCGGGATGGCACTGTATGCGAAGGCGGTTTACCGCGCGCTGATTCGCAAGACCGATGAACGCTTCGACCGGCACTTCGCCCGGTTTCGCGAAAGACGGGAGATCGTGATGGGTCTGAACGTTGAAGACGTGATCACGGGCTCGACCCTACGGAGCACCGCGAGATCGAGGACTTTGCCACAGGGTTCATCGCCGAGGAGGTGGCAGTGCGCGAACTGCGCAAGGCCCGCAAGCTCACCCAAGTCAGCGTTGCCCGCAAACTCGGGATCAACCAGGACGCGGCTCACGGCTGGAGTAGCGCAACGACGTGTTGCTGTCCACGCTGCGCCGGACGGTGGAGGCGATGGGCGGTAGCCTCTCACTCATCGCCCGGTTTACCGACCGTCCCCGGTCGAACTCTCCGGCATCGCCAGTTGCGAAACCGGCGATGACCCCACTCGATGGGGGCCGTCATTGACGAGTGTGCGCTAGAGATCGCGAGTATTGTAGTCAATCCGCTTGCGATTCGCTTACGGCGAAGGTGGTGACCGGAAGCTGTCAAAAGAAAAAACGTAGTAGAATCGAGTGACTAGGCCATTCTAGTGAAACGGACTGCCCTTTGAATACCAGAAGCGTGCGTTCGAGCGCCCGCGTCGCGTGCTCGACAGCCTCCTTGGGGAAAGGAACGTTACAGCGTGGAGCACCGACCGCCGGAACAGTGCTGGACGGTGACGGGCGACCGCATCACCGTCGCGGTTTCAACCATCGAGTTCAACCGCATGCGGGCAGACATCCCAGACTGGCTCCTGGACGATACGGCCAGTGCCTCGGGGCAGATCGCGCTGAACCGGAAGCTCACCGAGGAATTCCTCAATCGGCCTGTGCGGGCGCCAAAGCGGTGGGCG
>JAPOPM010000109.1 GCA_026712905.1 Deltaproteobacteria bacterium | reverse complement strand
GATCCAGCCCGGCGAGGTGGCCCCGGCCCATCGCCACACCATGGCCGCCATCCGCTTCATCGTGCAGGGCGAGGGCGCCTACACGGTGGTCAACGGCGAGAAGCTCCCGATGGCCGAGGGCGACCTGATCCTCACGCCCCAATGGACCTGGCACGACCACGGTCACGGAGGCAGCGAGCCCATGGTCTGGCTCGACGGTCTCGACGTGCCGCTGATCCAGTCGCTGCAGGTGATCTCGTACGAGCCCTATTCGGAGGAGAAACAGGCCACCCATGCGAGCGTACAGGAACCGTCCCATTTCGGCATGACCCGCCCGGTGCGCTCCGGCGAGCAGCCGGCGCCGATGCCGCTTCACTACCGCTGGCAAGACACCTACCGCGCGCTCCAGGCGCTGGCCGAGACGCCGGCCGACCCCTACGACGGCGTCGCCCTCGAATACGTCAACCCGCTCACCGGCGGCCGGACACTGCCGACCCTGTCGTGCTGGGCGCAGATGCTGCGCCCGGGCGAGCGCACCCGCGCCCACCGCCACAACAGCACCAGCATCTACCACGCGTTCCGGGGTAGCGGCGCCACCGTGATCAACGGCGAGACGCTGGAGTGGAGCCAGGGAGACACCTTCATCGTGCCGCTGTGGAGCTGGCACGAGCACGCCAACCGCTCGGCCGGCGAGGAGGCGCTGCTCTTTTCCATGCACGACATCCCGGTGCTGGAAGCCTTCGGGCTCCACCGCCAGGAGGGCATGGACCAGGCCGGCGTGGCCATGTGACGGCTTCGCCGGTTTGACAGTGCGGGGCCAACCATAATATCCAAGGCGAGCCAGCAAAGGAGGAATACAACAATGGCTACAGGTGGATATCGCGCGACCGTTCTCGCGTCCGTGTTTGCAGGGGTCGTGCTGTGCGCTGCCGCCGCCATGGCGGCGGACGATTACTACGCGGGCAAGACCGTCACGGTCCTGGTCTCTTCCAGTCCCGGCGGCGGCACCGACGCCACGGCGCGGCTCGTTTCACGTTTCCTGCCGAAGTTCATACCCGGCAACCCCAAGACCATCGTGCAGAACATGCCCGGCGGCGGCGGCACCGTGGTCAACAACTACTACACGCGCCGGGCCAAACCGGACGGATTGACCCTGCTGCAGGACTCCTCGTCGGCCCTCAGCACCTACGTGCGCGGCGGCAAGCGGGTCAAGTTCAATCCCAGGGAGTACTCGTACATCGGCTCCATCATGCGGGGCGGCAGCATCCTCATGGTGCGCAAGGACGCGCGCAAGCGTCTCACCGATCCCAAGGCCAAGCCCGTGGTGGTGGGCGATTCGGACGGTATCCGCACCTGGGTGGCCATGACCGTGTGGGGGGCCAAGTACCTCGACTGGAACAACCGCTGGATCTTCGGCTACGCGGGTACCGGCGAGATGGTGCTGGCCTTGCGGCAAGGCGAGATCGAGATGTGGGGCACCGGCAACGCCAAGCTCATCCGGGACCTCCAGAGGGACGGCGTGGTGGACCCCCTCGTGTTGCTGACGGACAAGCGCCGCAAGGACTTCCCCGACATACCCACTTTCGAGGAAATACTCGGTGACAAGAAGCCCTCGGGCGTGGCCTGGCAGGCCTTCAAGGTGTGGGCCGGACCCTCCGACGTGGACAAGTTTCTGCACGCCCCCAAGGGAACGCCGGCAAGCGTCATGAAGACGCTGCACGGGGCCTGGGCCGATATGGTGAAGGACGCCAAGTTCCAGACGGAGGCCACCAAGTTCTTCGGCGAGGCCTGGAGAACCCGGGACGGCGCGGCCACGGCCAAGCTGGTCTTGGAATCCACCGACGCTTCCCAGGAAGTGAAGGACTTCCTCTTCAAGATCCGCGAGGAGCACGGCCTGCCCACGGGCAAGAAGAAAAAGAAATAGCGTTCCGCTGAGCCTTACCGGCCGGCCTCCCTCAATCCATGCTTGAAGCCGCCGTTGACGGCCTGCTCGGCATTCTGACTCTGCACTCCCTGGGCATGATGGCCCTGGGAGTGCTGATCGGAAGCTTGGTGGGGTTCCTGCCGGGTATCGGCGGCCCCACCACCCTGGCCATCATGCTCCCCTTCGTGATGACCATGAATGATCCCTATCCGGTCATCGCGCTGCTGGTGGGCCT
>JAPOPM010000108.1 GCA_026712905.1 Deltaproteobacteria bacterium | reverse complement strand
CTGCGCCGTAGAAGACTGGTTGAATTGTCACGCCCCCGGATCGTCATTCCCGCGAAAGCGGGAATCCAGGGGTGGTGGGGCGAGGAACATGCCGCTATACCCCGCCCAACCCCTGGATTCCCGCTTTCGCGGGAATGACGAATACGGGACTTAGCGCACGATCAGGACGGGACAGGTGATGGATTCGAGGACTTCCCGTTGGCGGGGTGTGTCGAGGGCGGGGCAGTCGGCGGCCATGACCAGCACGCCGGCGCCGGCTTCGCCGGCGAGGCGGCACACCTCGGGTGCGCGCGGGCGGACGCCGTAGAGGAACCGGGGACTGACGCCCCGCGCGGCGAGACGGTCTTCCACCTGCCGGCGCAGGGTCTCGGCCTCGACCGGGTCGTCGGCAAGGATGAGCACGGCGAGCCGGCCCTCGTGCAGGCCGAAGAAGTACAGCCCGGCGTCCAGGGCGTGCCACGAGCCGGCGCCGCCGTCGTGGCATACCAGCGGGACGCCGGCCAACAAGGCCCCGGGCTTCGATACCAGTACGGAGCGGGGAGCGCGTTCGGCCACCTCCCGGGCCACGTGGGTGGACCGGGCAGCGCCCCACCGAGAGCGGGTCTCGGAGTTGACGATGAGGAGGTCGCCGCCGCCCGCCGCCGTCACCACCTCGACATCCACCTGCCCCTCGGCCGTGCGAAAGGAGTAGCTCACGTGCACCCGCTCGGCGGCCGCGGCCAGAGCGCGCCGGGCGGCGAACTCCCGCGTCCGGATGTCGGCCTCGAGCGCGTCCGCGGTGAAGTCGCGTCCCTGCCCGGTGGGAAACTGGATCTCCCGGCCCACGGGCAGGCTGGCCAGCCGCAAAAGGTTGATATCCCGTATGAAGACCCCCTCCAACTCCGCGTGGAGGCGCGCCGCGAGCCGGGCCGCCGCTTCGAGGACCTCCGCGGCCGCGCGCGAACCGTCGATGGCCACCACGATGCGGCGCACGTCGAAGGCCGGAACCGGACGGCTCATGGACTCGGCTCCCGATCTCGCCCGCTCGTGGCGAAGTCCCGGGCGTTGTGGGCGAACTCGAGCAGCGTCGCCTGCGCGCGCCCATTGACCGTGTCGGCCGGGAAGTTTCCCTGGTCGTCGGCAACACCCGCGTCCACGCCCGTGAGCAGCTCGATGCCCTGGTCGATGGTCTCTACCGGAAAGACGTGGAACCTGCCCTGGGCGGCCGCCTCCACCACGTCCCGTCGCAGCATCAGGTGCTTGACGTTGGCGGAGGGGATCAGCACCCCCTGGCGGCCGGTGAGGCCGCGCGCGACGCAGATGTCGAAGAAGCCCTCGATCTTCTCGTTGACCCCGCCGATGGCCTGGACCTGGCCGTGCTGGTTGACCGAGCCGGTGACCGCCAGGGATTGGCGGATGGGCACGCCGGAGAGGGCCGACAGGAGCGCGTAGAGCTCGGTGGAGGAGGCGCTGTCGCCGTCCCCCCCGCCGTAGGACTGCTCGAAAACCAGGCTCGCCGACAGGGCCAGCGGTTGGCGCCGGGCGAAGCGGGCGCCGAGAAAGCCCGACAGGATCAGCACGCCCTTGGAGTGCAGCGGCCCGCCCATCTCCACCTCGCGCTCGATGTCCAGGACCTCGCCGCGGCCCAGGCGCACCCGGGCGGTGATGCGGCTGGGCTTGCCGAAGGCGAATTCGCCGAGTTGCAGCACGGAGAGGCCGTTCACCTGGCCCACCGCCTCGCCGTCGGTGTCGATAAGCAGCGTCTCGCGCAGGATTTGCTCCTGGCTGCGCTCGCGCACCCGGTCGGAGCGCCGGGTCTGGGCGTCGATGGCCCGTTCCACGTCCGCGACGGCGATCTCACCCCTGCCCTCCTGGCCGGCCCAGTAGTCGGCCTCGTAGAGCAGGTCGCCGATGGCGCGCAGGCGCAGGGTCAGGCGCTCCGAATCGGCGGCCAGCCGCGCCGCCCGCTCGATGACGCGCGCGGTGGCTTCCCGCGAGAGCGTCCGCAGCCCCTCGCGGCTCGCGGTGTCGGCGATCATACGGGCGTAACGCGCGGTGTTGCCCTGGTTGCGCGGCACCTGGTCGTCGAAGTCCGCGGCCACCTTGAAGAGTTCCGGGAAGTCGGGATCCGACTGGCTCAACAGGTAATAGATCATGGGGTCGCCCAGCAGCACCACCTTCACGTCCAGGGGGATGGGCTCGGGCTGCAAGGTGACGGTATTGGCGAAGCCAAGGGCTTCGGTGAGCCCCTGGATGCGGATCTCGTTGGACTGGAGCGCGCGCTTGATCTCCTCCCAGATGATGGGCTGCATGAACAGCTTGCGCGCGTCCACCAACAGGAAGCCGCCGTTGGCGGCGTGCAGCGCGCCCGGCTTGATGAGGCTGAAGTCGGTGGTGAGGGCGCCGAACCGGGCCATCTGCTCGATGCGGCCCATGACGTTGCTCGGAGTGGGCAGGTCCTCGTAGACCACGGGCGCGCCCTGCCGCCGCCCGTTGTCGACGACGACGTTCACCTGGTAGCGGCGAAAGGACGGCTCCCGCCGGGTCTCGCGCCCCGGCACCCCGTCCTGCTGTGGCGCCGGCGGTTCGGCGGCGTGGAACTCCTCGGCGTTCTCCTGAAGGTCCGCGCGCACCTGCTCGATGTAGTCCATGACCTCGGGCAGGTCGTCGTAGTCCTTGCCCAGCTCCTCGATGAACAGGGCCACCGCGTGGCTCACCACCTCCTGGTTGAGGCCGCGCATCCGCTCGTGCCGCTCGCGCTCCCATTGCGGCGCCTTCTTGAGAATCTCCTGAAGCTCCTTCTCCAGCTCGGCGATGTCCGCGCGCATTTTCGCCTGGGTCTCCTCGGGCCACTGGCGAAAGGCTTCCGGGCTCACCACCTCGCCCTTGGAGGCGGGCGCCAGGGCGAGGCCCGAGGGCGTGCGGATCAGGCCTACGCCGCGCGCCTGGGCGTGTTCCTGCAGCTCGTTGAACCCGGCCTCCTGGCGCTGGCTGAACTCGGCCTGAAGGGCGTGGGCGCGGGCCTGGTACTCTTCGCTCTCGAAGGCCGCGGGAATGGCGGCGCGCAACTCCCGGATCAGCTTCTCCATGTCGGCGCGGAGCCGGCAGCCCCGGCCGGCCGGCAGCCGCAGCGCGCGCGGCTTGTGCGTTTCCTGGAAGTTGTGGACGTAGCACCAGTCGGGCGGCACCGGCATGGCCGCCGCGGCTTGCTCGATGTAGCGCCGCACGAGCGGGTACTTGCCGATGCCGGGCGCGCCATGAGCGAAGATATTGTAGCCGTGGCGCCGGATGCCGACGCCGAACCGAACCGCGTCCAGCGCCCGCTCCTGGCCGAGGCCGTCCGTTGCCGCACCCGCCTCGCGGGATGACGGCAGGTCCGCCGGATCACACTTCGTGTAGAGCCGATCCGGCGTCAGGGGCTTCGGCATCTCGCTCACCGGTTCGTACGCAAGCGCGGAAGCTCAGGCCGCCCCGTTGGCGAGGATGCCGTGAAGGTACAGATGCAGCTCGGGGATTTCCTCGGGCGCGTCGGGCGCCACGCGTCTGCCGAAATCGAAAAGGCTGGCGAGCTCGACCGCCTTGAGGCCGGTGCGTTCCTCGAGAACGGAGAGGTCGTCGAAACCCGTGACCCACTTCACCTTCAGGGTGTTCTCGAACGCGTCGGTGGTGGCGGTGATGTCGTCGTCGCCGGTGGTGCGGTCGATGACGCTCTTCGCGAAAAAGTCGAACGCGATCCTGAAGGACGGGATTCCCTCGCGCAGGCGGTTGAGGAAGCCGTAGATCAAGTCCTCCGGCAGGTACATGGTGTTGCCTTCCCAGATGATCAGCATCGGCGCATCGAGGTCCAACCCCGCCTCCGCCAGCTTCGCGGGCAGATCCACCTCGAGATAGTTGCACGGGATGCCCGCGCACGGGGTCACGCCGTGGGCCTCCAGCACCCGGCCCTTGAACGCCAGCACCGCCGGTTGATCGACGTCGCAGAAACGCACGCCCTCGGCCTGAAACATGTGCGGCCGCATGTCGAACCCGGAGCCCAGGATGACGACCTGCCGCATGCCGTTGCCGATCTCGTTACGGATGACCTCATCGAAAAGCGCGGAACGGTAGCGCACGAGTTCCAATCCTGCCGGCAAGACCGCGAACACCTGCCGGACCTTGGTCCGGATCTCGTCGTTAACGAACCACTCCGCGTAGGGGTCCTTGAACAGCGGATGCTCTCGGTCCTTCTCCTGCTCGCGAATTCCCGCGATGAAAAACGCGGTGGCGCCGACTTCGTTGATGTCCGCCATCAGTCTCCTCCTCTGGGTTTGACTTGGATCATTGCGAATCGGATGACCAGCAAAATTCTAGACTGTTCCGGGCCACCGCACAAACATGCCGGGAACCGTGCCTTATCCGCACTCGATGAAGAACAACGCCCACGGCCCGAGGCCGATCTCCTTGGCCGTGGCCGGGCGGTCGCCGGCAGGATCGAAGACCAGCCACAAAGGGCCCCGGTCGCCGATACCGAGGGGTCGGCCGTCGGCCCGGGTCGCCACCACCCACTCGCGCGCCTCCACGTCCTCCTTGGACAACTTGAAGCGGAACCCGTCGAGCGCCAGCACATCGAAGGTCCCGCCGCGGCAACCCGCGGCGTTCAGAACATCAACCAAGAGGGGGCCGGACGCGGTCCTGGGACCGGCCCAATCCGTATCGGCCCGGACCTCCCTGACGCCCAGGCGTTCCAGCATGGGCCGATCGAATACGAACGCCTTGTCGAACGTGCGCTTGTGATGCTTGAGGAACATGTCGCGCTGCTCGTCGTAGGCGGGCCGGTTGGCCGCCACGATATCGCCCGCGACGGTCAGTACCACGGGCCCGGCGGGCATTTCCGCGGCTCCGGAAACGCATCCGACGAGCCACACGAACAGCGCGACGGCGAGGGCTGAAGGCGTCTTCATGGGATCCTGCGTGTCAACTCCGTCGGTCCTCTTGGCCGGCGATTGGGTTCGCCGTCAAGGCCCATCAATCGTAACCCATTGGAGACACGAAACCACGGTAGGTCTTCTCCAGCAGCCGCGCGAACTGAATACAGGTGAGGTCGCCGTACTGCGGGCCGATGATCTGGATGCCTACCGGAAGCCCCTCGCCGTTGACACCGATGGGCGCCACCGCCGAGGGCAGCCAGGCGAGATTGGCGTAGCCCGGCAACGAGACCTGGTTCATGAACGGCTGCATCACGCCGTCCACCGGCACCGTGCGTTGGTACGGCGGCGTGTGGTCGTGGCCCATGGCCGCCGACACCGTGATGGGGGCCAGCAGGAGGTCGTGGCGCTGGAAGAACGCGTGCCACCGCCAGCGGATGCGATGCCGGATCTCGTCCAGGCGAAGCCAGTCCCGGTGCGGCAACGTGACGCCGCGAAGCATGCGCGCCCGCTTGCTGTCATCGTCCACGGACAGCCTCTGCCGCGCTCGGAGATTGGCGGCGAACTCCGCGTCCGTCTGACTCCCGGAGGTGGCGGCCCGCAGCAGCACGTCAAAGACCCGGTGCGAGTCGGCCGCGTCGAAATCGGGGCGGGCGCCGACGGCGACCTTCACCCTTTGTTGGCGCAGGAAGCGCGCCAGCGCCCGATGCAGGCCGCCGATCGCGCTCGCCGTGGGCACGGTCTCGTCTTCCAGCAGGATGGAGACCCGATAGTCTTCCAGCTTCTTCTTGCGCGGCGCCGGCAGAACCAGCCGGACGCCGGCGGCGTCGATCTCGTCCGGACCTGCGATCACCGACAGCAGGAGTGACAGATCCGCCGCGCTCCGCGCCAGCGGCCCGATGACGAGCATGTCCAGAGGCGCCCGGTTGCCGTCCAGCGCGTGCCCGTCCGTGGGGCAGATGCCCATCGTCGGCTTGTGCGAGAACAGGCCGCAGTAGGCCGCCGGGTTTCGCACCGAACCCGCGATGTCGCTGCCCATCTCCAGCGCGGTCAGGCCCGCCGCCAGCGCCGCCGACGCGCCGCCCGAGGAGCCGCCCGGCGCCCGGTCGAGGTCCCAAGGGTTGCGCGTGGTGCCGTAGATGTCGTTGAAGCTCTGGGCGTCCGCGAGCCGGATGGGCACGTTGGTCTTGCCGAAGATCACCGCCCCCGCGTCGCGCAGCCGCTTCACCGACAACGCGTCCGTCCGGGCGATGTTGTCCCGCCGCGCCGGCACCCCCCAAGTGGTGGGCAGACCCGCCACGTCGAAGGAATCCTTCACGGTCATGGGCAGCCCGTGCAGCGGTCCCCACACCTCGCCCCGCGCCAGCGCCCGGTCCGCCGCCCGCGCCCGCCGGCGCGCTTTGGGGATGTCCGTGGCGATGATCGCGTTGAGCGCCGGGTTGAACCGCTCGACCCGCGCCAGGTAGTGGTCCAGCAATTCGACGCAGCCGACCCTGCGCCGGCGGACGAGACTCGCCAGTCGGGTTGCCGAGCGCCAAGCCAGGTCGGTCACGGACGCACTCCGTCGGGTCTCCCTGCGCGCAACGGCAACCCCTCGACTACGACAGGTGCTGCTTGAAGAAGGCCACCGTACGCTCCCATGCGAGCTTGGCGGCCGCCTCATCGTAGCGCGGCGTCGAGTTGTTGTGGAAGCCGTGGCGCGTGCCGGGGTAGACATGCGCCTCAAGCGACACGCCGTTGGCTTTCAGGGCGGCCTCGTAGGCCGGAGCCTGCTTGTTGATGCGCGGGTCGTTTTCCGCGTAGTGGATCAGCAGCGCCGCCTTGATCTTGGCGACGTCGTCGGCCGACTTCGGGGCCGAGCCATAGAACGGCACGCCGGCGCTCAAGTCGCTGCCCATCTGCACCGCGAGAAAATTGACCACGCCGCCGCCGAAGCAGAAACCGGTGGCGCCCAGCTTCCCGTTGGACAACTCGTGCGCCTTGAGATACCGGGCGCTGTTGAGAAGGTCCGTGCGCAGCTTGCCGCGGTCGAGGCTCCGCTGCATTCTCTTGCCGTCGTCGTCATTGCCGGGATAGCCGCCGATGGGCGCAAGACCGTCCGGCGCCATGGCGAGGAACCCCGCCACCGCGGCACGCCGTGCGACATCCTCGATATGCGGATTCAGGCCGCGGTTCTCGTGAATGACGAGAACCGCGGGAAACGGGCCCGCCCCGGCCGGCTGGACCAGATAGCCGCGCATCTTGCCGGAGTTGCCGCCGGGCGAATCGTGCGTGACATAGCGCGCCTTGATGCGCTTGTCGGTAAAGGAGATCGTCTGCGCCCTTGCGTAGCGCGGCAGCATCGCCTCGGCCATGGCAAGCGCCGACACGCCTCCGACCACCGCGATGGTGGCGGCGCGCCGAAAGAACTCACGGCGGTCCATCATGCTGTGGCAATACTCGTCATACAGATCGTAGACCTGCGGGTCGATCAGATGCTTTTCCATGAGACACTCCTCTCCTTCAATCCGGTTTGCGTCGGTTCGAAGTGTTGCCGCGTACAACGACCACGAAACCCGATCCCGTCCTGCGACCATTATAGGGCGGAGAATCCAAGACACAATACGAAGACCGAAACGCGCCAACGTTACTCGTTGCCGATGAAGAACAGCGCCCAGGTCGCGGTCAGTCCGGTCGCCGACATAGCGGTAGTCCAGTTGGTCGCGGAACAGGGCGATCACCCGATCCTGGGTGGACGCGCTCGGGTTGGCCCACGCTTGTCACTTCAGAACTTCCCAGTGGCCGCCTTTACGGGGGCCGACACGGCGAAGCCGCCCTTCATTGATCAGTTTGGCGCTTGCTCGCTCAACAGTCCGGACTGACTTGCCGATTTGAGCGGCTACTTCAACCAAGGTCAGGTGCGGGTGTTTCCGAAGCAGTTCGACGATCCTACCCGGCGTTTCTACCGGCGTTTCTACCGACATTTCTACCGACGATTTCTCTGAGTGTTCCCCTTCCTTCATCGCATGAGGCGCAGTCGGCAGATGCGCAGGGTTCGCACGGAAGGTCAGCATCAGGCCGGACATGCTGCTGTCATAAAGGGGCGGATCAATGCCATGCTCGCGGCACTCGCGATTGATCTTCTCGATGCCGCGACCCCAGGCCTCGATGTAACCGGCGCGAAAGAAGGCGCCGGCGATGAGCGGGTTGTAGTACGGAAAGCGCGGGGTCCGGAAGCTCCATGCCATATCTCAACCAATTGAAATCACGGCGTTTTCCACATTGACCATCCATTTCGTCCGAAAAGGGGAAACCTACCGCCATACGATCCTCCGACATGGCTCAACTTGGCACCGAAGACACGCTCCGCTTTTTCACGGCCCTACGACCCGGAACTCACATCGGCGGCCTGCTGTTCTCGCCGTAGCCCGTCAGTTCCACGTAACCCTGCCCGATGCGCCTTCCCTTCCCGTCGTCTACTCTGACGGATCCTTCCCAGTAGAACAGGTTCGGGATCAGCGCGCTGCGGTTCTCTTGATCCGCGAGCCTGGGGGTGATGACGGTGTGGATTCCGGCGGTGGGGACGTCGAGGGTCCAGGCAGCGGGATAGGGGGTGCCGGTGGCGGGGCTTGTCCATCGGCCGGTGGCGTCCAGGTTCCATTCGGTGGGGTTCAGGTAACGGACGGCACCCTCGAGGTCCACTACGGTGGCGCCGGCGTGGTGGGTGGCGCCGTCGCGGTTGCGGAGGAGATAGAGCATGACCTCACGCCCGTCATCGAGCTGCAGGCTGAACCAGTCCCAGCCGACGGTGTCCTCGCCGAGCTGGTTGGAGCCGAACTCCTTGTCCATCCAGCTCGTGCCGCCGACGTTCCACTCCTTGCCATCCAGGCGGATGGTGCCGGTGGCGGTCATGCGGGTGTAGCTGTAGTAGTGGCTAGCCTCCGTGGCGCCCTCCCCTTTCCGGCTCAGGCCGCCGGGGCCCTGGAACACCAGGGGCTTCACGGGGCGGGTGGCAAGGCTGAAGCCGAAGCCCTTGCCGGCGTCGGCCATGGTGAAGTCGAAGCCGTTGCCGTTCCAGTGGAGTTGCCACGCGTCGGGCGTCCCGGTCGGGCCGACGCTCCAGGCCAGGCGCGGGTCGGGGTAGCGGCCGAACCCGCCGAGGAGCGGGGCGGCGCGGACCACGAGCTCGCTGAAGCGGTGGGCGCCGTTGTCCAGATCCGTAACGGCGGCATGGCCCATGATGAGGTTGCCGGCGGCCCAGGCGGAGCCGGACGGCGGCGTTTCCCGGGACATGCCGATCCTGAAGAAGGTGAACTGGAATCCGAAACGGCGGGCGGGTTCCTCTACGGAGCGCAGGTGGCCGGTGAAGTACCACCATTCGGTCTTGTAGTCGTCGTGGGCCCAGTGGTCCCGCGGGAAGGACCACTCGTAACCGGGTTGAGCCGGGGTCCAGGCGTGGGCGGCGGGACCGACCCAGAGGATGACACAGGCGAGCGCGAGGATGCAGTCCGCCGGACCGATCGCGCTCCCCTTACGCATCCGCATGACACAACTCGTTGGCCGGCGTGCGGCTGGCCTTGAACGCCGGGTACAGGCTCGCCAGCACCGCCGCGCAGACGATGGCGAGGGCTTGGCCCGTGAGGGTCAGCCACGGCCAGGTCCACTCGATGCTCCAGCCGAAGTAGCTCTTCTGGATGACGAAGATCAGCACCACCCCGAGGCCGGTGCCGGCGGCGAAGCCCATGGCCAGGCCGAGGAACGCCATGGCGGCGCCCTTGCTCACGAACAGCAGGAACACCTGCCGGCGGTAGGCCCCGAGGGTGCGGTAGAGGGCGATCTCGCTGGCCTTCTCCTGGGCCACCACCAGCAGCGTCAGGGTGATGGCGCAGGCGGCGATGATGAGGCTCATGACCTGGAGGATGCGCGTCACCGCGAAGGTCTGGTCGAAGACGTGGAGCACGTCGTCCTTGAGATGCTGGTTGCTGCGCACACGCAGGAAGCCGCTGGGGTGACGGCTCTCGATGGCCGCGGCCACGGCTTCCGGGTCGGCGCCGGGCTTGAGGTGCAGCGCGACGCTGGTGAGGCGGCCGGCGCCCAGGGTTTCGGCCATGAGGCCCAGGTCCATGGTGACGGAGCCGCCCTCGGTGTAGTCGCGGTAGACGCCGGCAACCGGGAGGCGCACGGGTCCCAGCGGCCCTTCGATCGCCACCGTGTCGCCCACCGCCAGGGAGGCGCTCTGGGACAGCGGTTCGCCGACGAGGACGCCCTGTTCCCGGAGCGCCCGCGCCACCGCGTCGCCGCCGGAGAGGAGCCCCAGGCGCCGCTGCTCGGCGGGGCGATTCAGGTCCACGGCCACCACGGCCACGCGGCGGCCGCCCACGGGCAGGAACAGGCGGCGCAGCGGATCGACGCCGCGCACCTCGGGCGCGCGCGCCAGCCGCTCCACGAGATCCGCGCTCAGGGTGGAGTGCGGCCCGGCCCTTGCCCCGACCGTGGCGGTGACGTACACGTCGGCGCGCAGCGAGCGGTCCACCCAGCGCACCAGGGTCTCGCGAAAGCTCCCCACCAGCAACGTGATGCCCACCAGCAGGCACACGGCCATGGACAGGGACGATACCGAGAACGAGGTGTTGGCCAGAGTGGCGCCGAGGCTGCGGACGCCGTAGCGGAAGCCGAAGTCCGGCACCCGCACGCGCGCGGTGAGACGCTGCACCAGCCAGGGGGCGACCAGCGGCAGACACAGCATCATGACGGTGGACAGGACAAATCCCGACGGACGCCAGCGCCAGCCCGCGAGCCAGTACCACGCCACCGCCCCGGCCACCAGCGCGAGGCCGATGCGGAAGAGCACGCGGGCGCGGGCGCCGCCGGCCGACTGCGCCGGGTAGGTGTCCAGCAGCGTGCGCGTGTCCCGGCGCCATACGTCCAGGGCGGGCAGCAGCGTGCCGCTGAGAGCGCCCCCCAGGCCCGCGAACACCGCCAGCGCCAAGGTGTCTCCGGAGACCTCCAGCGATTCGATTTCCCGGAGCATGTAGACGTTGGTCAGGGTGGAGCTTACCGCGTCCAGGTTCCAGATGGCGGTCCAGTAGCCCGCGACGATGCCGATGGCCACCCCCAGGACACCGAGCAGCGCGGCCTCGCCCAGGATCAGCGCCAGCACCTGGGCCGGGGTGGAGCCCAGGGAACGCAGCACGCCGAACTCCCGGCGCTGCCACACGAGGCACGCGCGCATGCTGCTGAACACCAGGAACGTGCCCACCAGCAGACTCACCATGCTCAAGGCGGTGAGGTTCAGGCGGAAGGCGCCGAGGAGCTGCCGCGCCTGCCCCGTACGCTCCGACGGCGTGGCCGCGTCCGCCCGGCCGCCGAGCCGGTCTTCGATACGTGCCGCCAGGGCCGGCAGGTCGGCGCCGTCCACGGCCTCGACGCCGATACGGTGCAGGATGCCGGTACCGCCGAACAGGGACTGCGCCTCGGCGATGTCCATCACCAGGGCACGGCGGCTCCCGCCCGCGCCCCAGCGCTGGAAGTCCACCAGCGCGCCGACGTGGAGTGCCCGGACCTGCTCGCGATCACGGACTTCGACGCGGTCGCCGACGGACCATCCCATGGCGGCGGCCAGCTCCGGGGTGGCCGCCGCCCAGCCGCGCCGGCGTGCCGCGGCACCGGCCTCTGCTTCGGGCGGCAGACCCGAGAGCGCGTCCCAGAACTCCGGGGAAGGCCCCAGCAGATCGATGCCCAGGAGGCGCACGAAGGAATCGGGCCGCCCCTCCACCGCCACCGTGCTCTCGAACACCGGCCAGGCCGCGGCCACCCCCGTCGTGCCCCGGACGAGCGGGTAGAACGCGTCCGGCAGAGTGCCGGCCTTGCCGGTCACGACCACGTCGGCGGCGCCGCCGATGGTGCGCACGCCCGCGGCGAACGAGGCCACCGCGCTCTGGTTGAGGATGCGGATGCTGATGACCGAGGCCACCCCCAGGGCCACGCCCAGGACGGTCAGGCCGTAGAGCACCGGATTGGTGCGCCAGTGGGCGGATACGGTCTTGCAGAAGTAGCGCAGCATGGTCCGGACCTACGGTCCCGTGTCACGAAACAAGCTCATGAGTCCACCGGTGCCCGCGGACAAGACATCGTCGACTCCGCTCGGCACGAGCGGGGGAGTTTCCACGCACACGACACTATACCGCGGTGTCGGTTTCCGCCTCCAGGATGCCGCTGTGGAGGCGCAGGGTGCGATCGGCCATGGCCGCCAGCTCGCGGCTGTGGGTGGCGTAGACCAGGGTGGCGCCCTCCTCCGCCACCATCCGGAGCATGAGGTCCATGACCACTTGGCCGCTGGCGTCGTCGAGGCTGCCGGTGGGTTCGTCCGCCAGGAGCAAGCGCGGCCGGCGCAGCAGTGCCCGGCAGATGGCCACCCGCTGCATCTCGCCGCCGCTCAGTCCGGCCACCGGGTCGTCGGCCCGGTCCGGCAGGGCCACCCGCTCCAGCAGCGCCGCCACCCGTTCGCGGTAGTCACGCTCCCGGGTCCCGGCGATGAGGTCCGGCAGGGCCACGTTGTCGCGCACGGTCAGGTGGGGCAGGAGATGGAAGAGCTGGAAGACGAAGCCGATGTCGCGCCGGCGCAGCCGCGTGCGCTCGGTCTCGCCGAGGCCGTTCAGCGCCGCCCCATACACCGCCACCGACCCACGGCTGGGCACGTCGATACCGGCCGCCAGGTGCAGCAGCGTGGACTTGCCGCTGCCGCTACGGCCGACGATGGCCACGGTCTTGCCCGCGGCGATGTCGAACGTGACGTCGCGCAACGCGTAGCGCTCCGCGGAGCCCGCCCCGTCGTACACCTTCGAGACGTTGTTGAAGCTGAGCGCGGCCCCGTCCATGGTCACGCGCCAACCACGTGGCGCAAACCTTCTTCGAGCGAACCGTGGCGGAACGCGTAGCCGGATTCCAGAAGGGCGGCGGGCCTCACCCGGGTGCTGGCCAGCAGGAGCGCGTCGGCCATCTCGCCGAAGGCCAGCCGGGCGGCGAACGCGGGCAGGGGGAACAGGGTGGGACGCCGCAGCACGCGGCCGAGGGTCTTGGTGAACTCGTGGTTGGTCACCGCCGCCGGCGCCACCACGTTCACCGGTCCGGCCGCCGTCTCCGTGGCCACCAAGTGGCCGAGGGCCGCCACGGTGTCGTCCAGGGTGATCCAGCTCATGTACTGCCGGCCGTTGCCGATGATGCCGCCGGCCCCGAGTTTGAAGGGCGTGAGCATCTTGGCGAGAGCCCCGCCGCCCGTGCTCAGTACCACGCCCAGGCGCGCGTGGACGACGCGGATGCCCTTCCCTTTCGCCGCTTCCGTGGCCGCCTCCCACTCGCGGCACACGTCGGGAAGGAAGCCGGCACCGGCCGGACTGGCCTCGGTGAGCTCCTCGTCGCCGCGGTCACCGTAGAAGCCTACGGCCGAGGCCGACACCAGCACCCGCGGCGGCCGCTCCAGGCCCGCCAATGTCTCGGCCAGCAAACGCGTACCGCGCACCCGGCTGTTCCGGATGCGGCGCTTCTTCTCCGCGCTCCAGCGTCCCGTGGCGATGTTCTCGCCCGCCAGGTGGACCACCGCGTCGACGCCCTCCAATGCTCCGGCGTCCAGGACACCGCGTTCCGGATTCCAACGCACATCCCCTGCCTCCGGCGCGGTCCGCCCCAGCCGCACCACCTCATGGCCGCCGCCGGCAAGCAACGGCAACAACGCGCCGCCCACCAGTCCCGTTGCTCCAGTCACCAAAATCTTCATCGGCGAACCTCCCTACGTTGTCCCCTTCCATGATAGCACCTGCCCCCCATTTGCAAGGCATCCGCGCGCTGTTTGACTTACCTGGCCTGTCTCCTTAAACCTTCGTAGGCGGAGTTTGAACTCCGTAGCCCACTGTCCGTTCTCCAACCATGCTTGAAAATCTCCTGAAGAACGTGGAAGAGCGCACCGGGTACTTCGGTGCCTACGGAGGCGCATTTACGCCGGAGATCTTGCGAACGACCCTGGACGAGTTGATCGTGGCCTTCGACGACGCGCGCAAGGACCCGTCTTTCTGGGAGGAATTCCAGGCGGTCATGCGGTCCTACTCGTGCCGGCCGACGCCGATCACCCACCTGAAGAACCTGAGCGACGCGCTGGGCGGGCCGCAGATCTATCTCAAGCGGGAAGACCTCAACCAGACCGGCTCGCACAAGATCAACAACGTCATGGGACAGGGGCTGCTGGTGGCGCGCATGGGCAAGAAGCGCGTCATCGCCGAGACCGGCGCGGGCCAGCACGGCGTCGCCACCGCCACCATGGCCGCGCGGCTGGGGCTCGAGTGCACCATCTACATGGGCGCGGTGGACGTGGAACGGCAGCGCCCCAACGTGTTCTGGATGGAGCGGCTCGGGGCCAAGGTGGTGGCGGTGGAGGACGGCTCGGCCACCTTGAAGGACGCCATCAACCAGTGCCTGCGGGACTGGGCGTTCTCCATGGACGACACCCACTACGTGCTCGGGACCGCGTGCGGGCCGCACCCGTTCCCGCAGATCGTCGCGTACTTCCAGCAGATCATCGGGCAGGAGTGCCGCGAGCAGATGACGGCGCTCACCGGACGCCTGCCGGACCGCGTGTACTGCTGCGTGGGCGGCGGCTCCAACGCCACCGGCACGTTCCTGGGCTTTCTGGACGACACGGAGGTGGAGTTGGTGGGTATGGAAGCCGGCGGCCAGGGGTTGGACAGCGGCCGCCACGCCGCCCGGTTGGCGGGCAACGGCGGCACTCCCGGGGTGGCCCAGGGATACAAGACCTACTTCCTGCAGGACGAGGAAGGACAGATGCGCCACACCCATTCGGTGGCCGCGGGCCTGGACTACATCGGCGTGAGCCCGATCCTGGCGTGCCTGCGGGAGAGCGGACGGGCGCGCTTCGAGGCGGCGACCGACGATGAGGTGCTGGAGGGTTTCCAGATGCTGCTGCGGCGGGAAGGCATCATCGCCGCCCTGGAGAGCGCACACGCGGTGGCCGGCGTCATCCGCGAGGCGCCGCGCATGCGCCACGACGAGACCGTGCTGGCGACCCTGTCGGGACGCGGCGACAAGGACATCTTCACCATCGCCGAGGCGCTGGACGACCCCGGCTGGCGGCGCTTCCTCGAGCGGAAGGCCGGCCGGTGAACCTGCGCGGCTACATACGGGACCGGCTCGGGACCCGGAAGCTCCTGCTCATGACCCACGTCATCGTGGGCTATCCGTCCCTCGACGTGAACTGGCGCATGCTGGAAGCGATGGCGCGCGCCGACGTGGACCTGGTGGAGCTGCAGATGCCCTTCAGCGAGCCCATCGCCGACGGACCGGTCTTCGCCCACGCCAACCAGGAAGCCCTCAAGCAGGGGCTGTCCACGGAGCAGTACTTCGACTTCATGGCGCGAGCGACCCGCGAGTTCGAGTTCCCGCACCTGATGATGGGTTACTACAACACCGTGTACCAGCTTACCCACCGCACCTTCTGCGAACGGCTGAGCGGGGCCGGCGGCGCGGGGTTCATCGTCCCCGACCTTCCCATCGAGGAGTACCACGACCTCGCTCCGCTGAGCGCGGCCAGCGCGTTGACGCCCGTGGCGCTGTTCACGCCCACCAACACCGACGCGCGCCTCGCCGAGATCGGCCGCCACGGACGCGGCTTCATCTACGGCGTGGCGCGGCGCGGCGTCACCGGCCGGCGCACGGACCTTCAGGCCGGCATCGACGCGCTGGTGACCCGCTACCGCGCGGCCACGGACCTGCCCCTGGCGCTGGGCTTCGGCATCACCGGCGGCGGCGACGTGCGCCAGCTCCACGGAAGCTGCGAGATCGCCATCGTGGGCTCCGCGCTCTTGGAACGCTGGGAGAACGGCGGCGAGGCCGGGTACGCGGCGTTCCTCCAGGAGTTGGGGGAGGCGCGTGGCTGAGCCTCGCGCGCGGGCCACACCGAGAGCAACACGAAGATGAAGGCGGTCTACATTCCTGAAACCGGCGGCCCGGAGGTACTGACCTACGGCGACGTCCCCGAGCCCGAGATCGGTGCCGGCGATCTGCTGGTCCGGGTTGGCGCGGCGGCGCTCAACCGCCGGGACCTGTTCGCGCGCGAAGGCAGCCACGGCGTCAAGCCGCCGCTGCCGCACGTGCCGGGCCTCGAAGTGGCCGGCGAGGTGGTGGAGGCCGGGGCGGAGGCGGACGGCTTCAAGGCCGGCGACCGGGTGCTGGGACGCTGCCGAGGCGGCGGCTACGCGGAGTTGGCGCGGATGGAGGCCGCCGACGCCTACGTCTTCCCGGAATGGATGTCCTTCGAGGAGGCCGCGTGCATCGCCGTGCCCTTCGGCACCGCATGGCGCATGCTGGTGGTACGGGCGAAAGTCCAGGCCGGCGAGGATGTCCTGGTCATCGCCGCGGGCAGCGGCATCGGTAGCGGTGCGATCCAGCTCTGCAAGCTCCTGGGCGCGCGGGTGATCACCACCGCCGGCGCCCAGTGGAAGCTCGACAAGGCCGCCGAGCTGGGCGCCGACGCGGGCATCAACTACAAGGAATTCCCCGAGTTCAGCAAGAAGGTCCAGGAGTTGACCGGCGGCGAGGGCGTCCACGTAATCTTCGAGCACGTGGGCGCGCCGGTGTGGCGCGAGTGCTTCGCCAGCCTGCGGCGCGGCGGCCGCTTCATCAACTCCGGGGTCACCGCCGGCCACCGGGTGGAACTGCACCTCGGGCAGCTCTGGACCCGGGAGCTGACCCTCATGGGCACCACCATGCGGCCGCGCGAGGACATGCCGGAGATCATGAAACTGGTGTACGAGCGCAAGCTGCACGGCGTCCTGTCCGAGGCGCTGCCGCTAAGCGAGGCCGCCCGCGCCCACGAGTTGATGGAGCGGAGCGAGTTCTTCGGCAAGATCGTGCTGGTGCCGTAGGAAGGCGACCCCACCGGACGCCCCGAGTCGTCATTCCCGCGGAAGCGGGAATCCAGGGGGCGTGGGGCGGGGAAGAACGCCGTTTGCCCCTCACCACCCCTGGATTCCCGCTTCCGCGGGAATGACGACTCGGGGCGTCCGGTGGGGTCTTTCACATCGACTACATTCACACAACTACATTCACACGACTACATTCGCGGTTTGAGGCAAAGGGTCATGCGGTTCGGTATCATGGGGACAGGCGGCGTGGGCGGTTACTTCGGCGGGTTGCTGGCCCGCGCTGGGCTGCCCGTTTGCTTCGTCGCACGGGGCAGCCACCTCCAGGCGCTGAGTGCACACGGCCTGCGCGTGGATTCCGTGGAGCCGGGCGGTTTCAACATCCGGGACGCGGTCTTCACCGATGATGCGGCCGAGGCGGGACCGTGCGACGTGATCCTGTACTGCGTCAAGACCCCGGCCAACGACTCGGCGATCCCGTTTATTCGGCCGATGGTGGGCGACGACTCGGTCGTCATCTCGCTGCAGAACGGCGTCGACAACGGCGAGTTGCTGGCCCGGGAATACGGTGAGCAGCGGGTGATGGAGGGCGCCGCCTACGTCTTCAGCGCAATCGTCGGACCGGGGCGGATCCACCAGACCGGCGGTCCGCGGCGGATCGTGTTCGGCGGCCTCGGCGGCGGGGCCAGCCCCAGGGGGGACGCTATCGCGACCGCCATGCGCGAGGCTGGGGTTGACGCACACCTTTCCGCCGACATCCGCGTCGAGCTGTGGAACAAGTTCATTCTGATCTGCGCGGTGAGCGGCATGACCGCGCTGACGCGGCGGCCGCTGGGGGAGATGCTCGGCTACGACGGCACCGCGCGCATGGCCCGAGAGGTCATGCGGGAGGTCTACCGGCTGGGTGTGGCCATGGGGATGCCGCTGGAACCCGAGTCCGACGCCGCCAACTACCGCTTCATGGCGCAACAGGATCCCTCCGGCAAGGGAAGCATGTGCCACGACGTGGAGGCGGGACGGCGCCTCGAGATCGACGCCCTGAACGGCTACGTCTCGCGCATGGGCCGCGTCCACGGCGTGGCCACGCCGCTCAACGACTACATCTACGACACGCTCAAGCTGGAGGACCTCCAGGCGGCGCGGCGGCTCGAGGAAGGAGGATCATGACGGCCCTCCGGCAACACACCGAGAAGATCGCCGTGGACCGGGGTATGGAGGTATCCGCGGTAACGGCGGAGCCCGCGGGCGACCGCGCCGGCGAGACCGACGTCATCGTGCTCGCCCACGGCGCGGGCGCGGACATGCACCACCCGTTCATGACCTTCTTCCACGAGGCCCTGGCCCGCGCCGGCTGGCTCGCGGTGAAGTTCAACTTCCCCTACAAGGAGCTGGGCCGGAAGGCACCCGACCCCGCCGCCCGCCTGGAAGACGCCTTCGAGCGGGTGTTGGAACACGTGCGCGGGACCCTGCGCCCGGCGCCGGAACGGCTCTTCATCGGCGGCAAGTCCATGGGCGGGCGCATCGCCGCCCACGTGGCGGCCAAGGCGGCGGACTCAGGGGAACCCAAGCTCGCCGGGCTCGTCTTCCTCGGCTACCCGCTGCACGCCCCCAAGCGCCACGACCGGCTCCGGGCCGACAACCTGATGAAGATCACCGCGCCCATGTTGTTCGCGGCAGGCACCAACGATCCATTCTGTCGTTTGGACCTGCTGGAAGAAGTGCTCAAGCAGGTCAAGGCGCCGACCCGAACCCACCTGATCGAAGGCGGCAACCACGACTTCCGCGTTCCCAAACGGCTGGGCCGCGAGCCCGAAACCGTCTGGCAGGAAGTCGTGGAAGCCATCTGCCGCTGGCGCTCCGGCTAGTGTGGTGTCTGGTTAATTCGCATAATAATATGCGGAGGATTTTTCGTTGTCGGCAAGGCGCGATGACGAGCAGTGGCGGGTACCACGCGAGGAAGACCCCGGGTCAAGGCCCGGGGTGACGTAACGCAGCCGACGG
>JAPOPM010000107.1 GCA_026712905.1 Deltaproteobacteria bacterium | reverse complement strand
TCGCTCGGGACCACCACCCCGGCGGCGCACAGTAGGCCTGCCATCAAGAAGACGGCCAACGATTTCGTTACTGCGGTCATGCTTTCCCCTTTCTGATGTTAACTGCCTTACCGTGACGCTGACGCGTCAAGGCCCAACGTCCTCCGTTCACCACGAAAACTCACAGGTTGAAAAACCGCTTCGCATTGTCGCCCAGCACCGCCTGCTTGTCCTCCCTGGACATGTCGTCGCGTTCCACCACCTCCTCGATCTCGTGTTTAGCCGCTGGCAAGTCCACCTCGTGCGGATAGTCCGAGGCGTAAGCGAAGGCCTCGATGCCTACCCTGCTCGCGACGTACGCCAGGGTCTCTTCGCTGCCCTCGCATCCCAGCAGGATCCGGCCGCCCTTGAGATACTCTACCGGCCGCATCTTGGGCTGGTCCGCGGCGTCGAAGTAATTCTCGTCACGCACCATGCGGTCGATGAGGAAATCGAGCCAGCCGCAGCCCCCTTCCATGAACGCCGCCTTGAGCTTCGGATGCGCGTCGAACACGCCGTGGTAGATGAACGACACCAGCGCGATCATCAACGGGATCGAATGATGCAGGACGTGGGAGCCCGTGAAGTTCGTGAACGTGTCTATTCCCATGCCCAGGTTGGAGCCGCCGTGAATGGCGATGGGCACCCCCAGGCGCTCGGCTTGCGCGTAGACCGGCCAGTAGCTCTGGTGGCCCAGGTGCAGCGGAAGTCCCGTGGAGGGCAACATGCCGCCGACAAAGCCGAGCTTTTCCACCGCGCGCCGAAGCTCCTTCACCGCCTCCGGGACGTCCTGCATGGGCAGCAGCGCCACCGGCCGCAGCCGGTCGCTCACCTTGGCGAACTTCTCGTAGATGTAGTCGTTGTAGGCTTGGCAGACCTCGACCGCGTACCGCGGTATCTGGATGAGGCCTACCGAAAGCCCTTCGGTGGTGAACAGGACGGTCTTGTCGATGCCGGCCTGCTCGAGGAAGGCGACCCAGTCCTCGCCGCTCCCCGGCATGTACTCGCTGGCGGTGACCCGCTCGCTGCCGGTGGTCCCGGCGTGGAGGGCGAAGTGCATCCCGTCGATGGAAGGGAACACCCCCTGGCGGTCCCGGGCCGGGTTCGTGGCCTGGCCCTTGATGCGGTCGCTCATGAAGTCGGCCATATCGGGGATCCATTCCACCACATGGCCGTCACAATCCACTACGGAATAATCGTCATACGACACGGCTGCCTCCCGAACCGCTTGCGCAACCCGAACGCCGCGCTGCTGTCCGCCATCGAGACCACGCGATTCCGAGTCTCACGGCGTGACACAGGACACTAGTCGAAGCCCTGAACCCATGTCAAGTGGCCATCCGGGATGGAGATGCTGAAGAGAATACTGCGTACGTACGGGAAGGGGCCCCGCAACCCCGGGCCCCCCACCGGACTACTCGCTCAGGAAAACGTCGAGAGCCTTCTTGCCGGGCAGACCCGCCTTCTCCACGCTCGCCACCCAGTCCGCGTTGATCTTCTTGACGCCCGCGGTGTTCTTCCATTTCTCCCGGTCGGAGCGTGAGAACTCGATGATCTTGACGCCCTGGCCCTTGAGGAAGTTCTGGAACTTGACGTCGCCGTCCCTCATGGCCTGGGCCTCCCAC
>JAPOPM010000106.1 GCA_026712905.1 Deltaproteobacteria bacterium | reverse complement strand
TGTTTCGTGTACGTGTTGGTGGAACTCAGGGTTTCCTCCAGCGTTTCCCATCAGTGGGTCTGTTCAGATGACGCCCCGCTTCCCTCCAGCGGGTCCCGATGGCCACGGTTCCCCGCCTTCGGCGGTACCATCAGGGCGCTACGACTTCCTGCCCCCGCATGTCCTTCAGTTCATTGTTTTCGCCAGCCGGCTCCGCGGGCTGTTGCCTGCCGGGGTTCGTGCCCGCCCGAGGGCGCTCCCGCCGCCGCGCAGGCGCCGGCGACGGACCGGGGTCTGGATTTCATGCTGGCCGTCCCTCTCCAGCTTCCTTGCCCACGGGCAAGGGCAGGACCTCCCAGGTTCCCTGACGATCCATCCCGTGACTCTGCGCCGGTCCACGACCCCGGACGACCCGTTGCGCCTCGCCTGTAACGGCGCTTCCGGTGCTGCCCCCACACGCTTAACAATAAAGGCGTCATCAGTTTACGGATTTCGAGGTTTCCTCCGCCGCTTTGTCGCCCGCTGTCTACGCTTCACGACGGGCGTTGCCGCACGCCGTGCAAGACTCGCTTCCAGCTGGCGGGCTGCGCCTTTGCCGGGCGGGTGTCGAACCCGCTGGATCGCTACGAAAGGTTTCAGCTCATGGCATCCTCCTTTCCAGGACTTCGCCTGGCGCAATCAGCGTTCGGCCAAGGCCTGCCTGGCGGCGAAGATCGCCACGGTGGAGATGGTTCACCTCAATGCCACGCCGACCCGGGTAAACGTGCGATGGCAGAGTCTGGCCGAACGTGATGTCAAGAACGTGATCAGCGAGGACGAGGCCGAGGCAGAAGCGGGAAGGCTCCGAAAAGCGGGACTCGCGAAACTCCATAAGTTGGGTTTTTCCTGACCACTGGAGTCTGAAATACGTGCGCGGTCCAGCAAAATGCAGACGCCCGGAGGCCGCGCCCAAAGCCTGAGGGGACACCAAGGGCGCCAACGGCACAACCAGCCACCGGAGGTGCATCAGGTCCGACGCGGAAACTCCGCAAGGAGTCGGGATGGGCGATTGTGTCCTGCCCGCGTTCATCGGCCAGAAGAGCCGGCGCCGCGACCATGAGACGTCCCGCCTCGACATGCGGCAGCCGACTCCCGCTCCGCTCTCTCCGCACTTGCCACGGCAGGGAACTCGTTCGCAGCCGCGAAGGAAGCAATGGAGACTGTTGGTTGACAAAGACGCAAGGCCTCACCCGTGTGGCGGGCATGGTCCGCTGACCGCCTGACAATGCAACAGTCTGTACTCGGTACCGTTGGTTGTCTTGCCGCGATGAGTCGAGGGAGCCAGGCCGGCGCCCAAGCCGCTCTCGGTCGTGATCTTCGTGCTATTGTCCTATCCGACAAATCAATCTATTCTAAAAGCGCAATTCCGGTGCTGCTTTGGGAGGCAATAGGGAAATGAGAAAACGGGATATCGGAATCGGGTCGAGAGCAGGTCGCACATTCATGTTGCTCTGCATGTCTGCCGTGTTCTCCGTGGCGATGTATGGTTGTGGCAGCAGAGGTTCATCTCCAGGGACGCCACCTCCGCCGGATACGAGTCAGGCGGATCTGGCCGCCGCGAAGACGGCGGCAATGGAAGCAGCGACGGCGGCCGGTACGGCAGCCGACGCCGCGGAAAGGGCGGTCATGGACCAGGAGGCGAACAAGGCTGCCGATCCAGCCTCCCACGCGGTGGCGAAGGAGGCGGCCACGCTTGCCAGGGCAGCTTCCGATGCGGCAGCGGTGGCTAACACGGCGGCCCAGGCGGCCACGGCGGTGGCTGCCGCCGAGGCGCAGCGGGACATCGCCCGGATGAAGAAGTTGGAGGCCGAGGCGGAGCGGGACAAGGCCATGCAGTATGCGGGCATGGTGGCGGAGGCACAGAGATTGCTGGATGAGGCCGCTGCGGAAGCGAGAGCCTTGGCCGACGCCAAGGACGCCGCCATGGGCGCGGCTGTTGCGGCGCGGACGGCGGCCACCGACGCGCGGGCGGCGGCGGACAAGGTCGCCGAACTCCTAGGCGCCGGTTCCGTTACGGCCATGGCGGCCGATGCCGCGGCCGATGCCGCGGAAGCGGCGGCAAGAGCGGCCGAGGAGGCGGCGGTGAGGGCGCAGGACGACGAGGCGTCCGCCGACGCGATGGCCGAGCAGCGGACCGCGGAGGACAAGAAGACGGAAGCGGAAATGAAGCTCGCGGACGCGCGGGAGTTGCAGCGCCAGGCGCAGGCCGCGCACGATGCGGCCGCCAGGCAGCAGGAAGAGCAGGATATCGCCGCCGCGCGGGACGCCGCGGAGCAGTACAAGGTAGAGGCGCAAGGCCACTACGAGTCGGCGATGGGCAAGGCCGCCATGGCGAGGGAGCGGGCGGCCGCGGCGCGGGCGGCCGCGAACAAGGCCATGCGCGCCCGCACGGACTACCCGAATGCCGACAGGTACGCGGACGTGGCGGAGATGGCCGCGGACGAGGCGGAGGCCGAGCGCGATGCGGCGAAGACGGCCGCTGAGGCCGCCGCTGCCGCCTACATGGCCGCGATGGCGGCAATGACCTCGGATGAGGCGGAGGCCGAGCGCGACAAAGCGATGGCGGCGAACGAGGCCGCCACGGCGAACCATACCGGCGAGATGGGCGCGGGGCCGAAGTACATGGCGGCCGAGGCTGCGGCGGCGAAGGCCGAGGCGTACGCCGGCACGCACGTCCTCGGGTTGTTCGCGGCGGCGAACGCCCAAGACGTGACAGAGCCGGTCGGAGACGATCCCACCACCGATGCCGACGAATCCATGACGGTGGCCGAGGCGAAGGCGGCCGAGGTCGAGTCCATCGGCAGCGCCATGGCGGCCGCTGCGGCCGCGAACCACGGCGACCAGATCGGCGCCGGCAACACCTTTGCCGCCGCGTGGGCCGCGGACACGCCGGACGACCCGAACCGGGATGGTGACCAGTCGGCGGAAGGAATGCTGCAGGTCACCTCCACAATCGGAGGCGGCGCGGCGATCGTGTCTGACACGGTGGGCACGGACGCCAACGGCGACGGCGACTTCGAGGACGCCGGCGACACGGCACCCAACGCCAGGAAGATCGACGGCATCGGGGCCTTCTTGCACGGGTTCAACGTCTCGAGCGGAGGAACGCGCGTGCTGGCCTTCACCGACCGGATGCAGGCCACGGCGGCGGTGACCGCCGTGACGGGTATCACCCTCGACAACGTCGAGGCCGACGCGGCGAAGATCGACAAGCTGGGCACGAAATCGGGCAACGCGTACACCGGCGTGGAATACGATGATGACGGCGACGCCAACACGCCCGCGGTTATGGGAACCCTCACGTGTCCGTCAAGTCCGTCAAGCGCCCCGTGCTCGCTTACCATAAGCGGGGACACCGTGACCGAGATCGAGGGCTACCGGTTCACCGGGAGCAGGGCGGCCGTGGAGGGCAGGGACGCCGATCCCAACGACGACTACCTGCTGTTTGGCATCTGGCTGAACGAGGCGGCGGCCGACGGCGCGGACACCTTCGGGGCGTTCGGGGTCGGCGGCCCGGGCCATGCGTTCACGGCAGGGAATGTGGATGCTCTGGAGGGCACGGCGACGTATGAGGGGAAGGCGGTGGGCGCCCATCACAAGACGGGCGTGGGCATCAACTGGTTCGATGCCGATGCCATGCTGACGGCGAAGTTCGGCGACGAGACCGAGGGGGGGACCATCGAGGGGACCATCAACAACATCAGGGTGAACGGGAGCGAGGCCATGGAAGATCCCATTTACCTGGTGGAGACGACGATTGCGGCCGGCGCGAACGCCTTCGACGGCAATGCCGTGATGGGCATGCAGTCGGGGGCGGGTCAGGCGACACATGATTTCAACGGCACCTGGAGCGGCGGCTTCTTCGGCGACGGCGAGGAAGTCACCGAGCACCCGATGTCCGTGGCGGGCACGTTCGGCGTGACCCGCGAAACGGGAACCGGCGACGACGCGGTGACCGAGAGCTACGTGGGCGCGTTCGGAGCGCACAAGCAGTAGGAAACGGCCAACCCCCTTGTCTTCGGGGATATGGAGACGCAGTGAAAGAGGGCAGTTCCTTGGGCTGCCCTCTTTTTCGTTGTTCTGTCGTTCCCGGGTCTGTACCGGAGAACCTCGCGTTTGTCACCATGAGATAATCGATTCAGAGCTCGGCGTTCGACCAGCCCGCCCTCTCCAGCCGGAGCGCCATCTCCGGAAAGATCCTGGCATGGCCGTTGAGAACCCTGGGCAGGGCGTGGCGCCCGGCGCCCGCGCCGGTCGCGCCAGACCGAGCGGTCCGGACAATTCTCGCGGACGCTGCGTGCGGGATGAGGTGCATCGATCATCGCCATGCTCATGCCTCCCATTAGTGCTGGCCGGTGAGGTCGACGTCGTACGCGTCACCGTCGGCAGCACGCCGATGTGAAGGATCCAGAAACGGGTCAGCGTGGCGCACCGGCGGGCCCGCGAATCGCATGGCGGGCCACGGCTCGGCCCATGGATGAAACCACGTCTACTCTACATCGATGACCCGGCCAACCGCCCCGGCCCGCCAAGATCCGCAACATCCACCAAAAGCGGCGTAGCGGGAGTTCATGCCTGTGGGTGGAGATGTGGCGTGGTCCGCATTCCCGGGACCACCTCAGCTTACCGGGAACCCTCGATTCCCGGATGGATGAAGCACCGGCAAGCCCGAGCGGCGCCAGTGGCAGCCATTCCAGCAGCCGCGGGTCCAGGGGGGGAACCTTTCAACATTCCCACCCCCGGGTGAAGTCCTGGCGCACGGGCCATGCTGTTTCCGATGCCTATACGCGTGGTGTTCGCGGGCTGTCAGAAACGTCACCGGGCCCGTCACCCCGGAACTCGGTCGTCACGAAATACGCAAGCGAACCTCGGTATCCGAATGGGGGAACCGTTTTGTGCGACGGTCCGGGGCGACCACGCCCAAGTCCCGCGCTTCCGCTCGCGCCATCCCGGTTCCGCAAGGTCTCCTTGTGGTTGGGCCATGCCAACATACAGAGCACGAAAATCTACCTGCGCAGTGACTCCGTCGGAAAACTCGAGATCCTCGGCGAGACTCTTCCGCCTTCGATCACCAGAGGAATGTTCAAGGACGCAACCGACCGGGTAATAGCGGTTCTGCAGGAAACTCGAATCCCACGCGAATAATGTTACGTGATGCCGGCCCTGCGGCGCCGCTCCGCAGGGCCGGCATCCCTCTGTTCAACATTATGCGACGTTCAACATTAATGAGCGAGGCGATGCGGCCCCAGGCGGTAGTGCCTTCGTCGTGACCGGCGAACACGGCGTTCTTGCGGTTCAGGGCAACCGGCCGGATGAGGTTCTCGACGCAGTTGGTGTCCATCTCGACGCGTCCGTCCTCGAGGAACACCCGCAGGCCGTCCCAGTGCCGGCGATGGCCTGGCCCAGCTTGCGTCTACAATGTGCCCAACACAGGGCCAGCCTCACCCGTCGGTCCGGGGCGGGCAGCCGGTTGTAGGCGGCATAGCCGTCCACCTGCAGGACGCCACTGAACCCCTTGAGGAAGGTCTCCGCGTGTTCGTCGCCGCGCCCCGGGGCATAGAAGCGCGGCGCCCATCTCGCCTTGCTGTATCGGCCGTGGGGCCTCATCCTGAAGTGCGCGGGTATCAAGAACCTGCGCATCCACGACCTGCGGCATTCCTTTGCCATTAGCGGCCTGCTGGTCGGCGAGGGCCTGCCCATGATCGGGAAGCTGCTCGGTCACAACAGGGTGCAGACCACCGCCCGCTACGCCCACCTCGCCAACGACCCCGTCAAGTCCGCCGCCAACCGCATCTCAAGCAGGATCGCCGAGGTGGCTGGTTGAGGCGCCGGGAGGCGAATGGGCTACAAGGCGCCCACGCCGTCTTGCACCCGCACGATCTTGATTCCCTTCAGGTCAGGGTGAAGTGCACCAGCGCGAAGGTGACCAGGGGCTGGATGTTCCAGATGCATCTGACGATCACCGCGGGGCGTCGACTACGGCCCGGAAGATGAGGATGGTACCGATGGCGTGGACAACGCCGGAGACGGCGAAGCAAACGGCCCGGCCAGGGGCACGCCGCGCCAGACGATGCGGATGCGCGCCGTCTTGCCCTGGAGGTCTACGAACATCAAGCCGGTGACCTGGGTGATCACCGCGCTGACGATAAGGGCGCCGACCTGCGGCGCGCCGAGCCGTCTCGGGATCAGGCTGAGGCTGTAGAAGAGGAAGGGAACAGCGGCGTTGCCGAAACCCGCCAGCGGCGTCCTGCCGCAGCCGGGCGCAACCGTGTCGCTTCACGGCGCGTAATCGTGAACCTGAATACCCGGATACCCTGTTGTAGAAGACCGGCGGGTTTAGAGAAGTTTGACGAGGGCGACGATCAGGCCGCCCTGGGCGATCAGCGCGCCGAACAACCATTTCACAAGGTCGGCCTTCACCGACTCGAGACCTCAGTCAGGCAGTTTCTATCGGTGGACGGCACGGCGTGGCCGATCTCGGCGCCCAAGAGATCCTTGAGGTACTCACCGATCCACTGGCAGCTCATCGTCGGTCATCGCGCTCTCCGGCAGCTCGGCCGGCACCAACTCGACCAACGCCTTCGCCGCTTCGTCTTCGATCCTCGCTTCAGCGGGCATCCCTCTCCTTCATTCCTTGCTCCAGGCGCCGTCCATGGTGGTGAGATTCCGCTTCTTCTCCAAACAGGCGGTGCCGCAGGTGCAACTCCCCTGTACGCCGGCGAAACGGCCTGTTCCGTCCAGCAGCGTGAGCGGCCCGGGTCCGCCGCCGCCCTCCGCCACGGTCCCCGCCTCGCGGGCGCCGGACAGGTACAGGCGCACGTTGTCGTCGGCGATACCGGTCATTGGACTGCATCTGGCAACCCCCGGACGTGTATGGTCCCTCTGTCAGAGAATATAACCTTGCCCTTACCGGTAAGGACGTTTTCGGGCGAGTTCCGGGGTGGGCCGGCAAGCCGAGTTCGCCAGCCTCATGTCGAGAGGCATAGCCGGGAAGTCACTCTTTGGCCGGCTGTTCGAGGAAAGATCGGAAGGTCACGTCCTCCTTACCGCCCACAACACCTTGCCGAGGATGTGTGCGTCCTGGGC
>JAPOPM010000105.1 GCA_026712905.1 Deltaproteobacteria bacterium | reverse complement strand
CCGAACGGACGGCCTGCCGCGCTTGACGATGAACCGAACGTCGAGCGGCGGGCCGTCCGGCGGGTGAATCCGCTTGCTCTCGATCAAGGGTCTTCGCCGCCGGCTGTCGGACCTCTACTACGGCTGGCGGATGATCGGGCTGACGGCCCTCATCCGCACCATCGGCGGCGGACTCCACAGCTTCGGGTTCACGGTCTACTTCCTTCCCATCCAGAAAGAACTGGGCATCGGCCACGCGGCGACTTCGCTGGCGTTCTCCCTGGCCCGGGCCGAGGGCGCCATCGAGGGCCCGCTGGCGGGATACCTCATCGACCGCTTCGGCCCCAAGCCCGTCATACTGACCGCGGCGCTGTTGTGCGGCGTCGGCTACATTCTCTTTTCCACCGTCGACAGCTACGCGAGCTTCCTGATCATCTACGCCGGGGTCATCTCCCTGACCTTCACGGCGGGTTTCGTGCACGCTCCGGCGGTGCTCGCCGTCAACTGGTTCAGCCGTTACCGCGCGCGGGCGCTGACCTGCCTGAGCGCCGCCATGCCCGTGGGCGGAACCGTCGTCACGGTCCTGCTGGCGGTGGCCGTCCACTTCTGGGGCTGGCGAACGGCGGCGTTCACGGCTGGATGCGTGTTCCTGTTCGTGGCCGCGCCGCTGGCCCTGAGGATCCGCCGGTCGCCGGAGAGCATGGGCCTGCGGATATCCTCGGAAACGGCGTCGGCTTCCGCCCCGTCGCCCGGGGAGCAAGAGGACGGGTCGGAGAAGGACGGGTCGGGGAGCCACGGCGGGTCGGACTACGAAGCCGGCCGCGCCATGCGCACCCCGGTCTTCTGGCTCTTCGTCCTGTGGATGACCACCCGGACCGCCGCCTACACCACCGTCATCGTGCATTTCGTGCCCCTGATGGAGTGGAAGGGCCTGACGCCTCTCGCCGCGGCGCTCCCTCTGTCGTGGTTCAACGGCATGAACATCGTGGCGCATTTCATCATGGGATGGATTGCCGATCAGACCAACAAGGTACGCCTGGTGGCCTGGTGCATGGTGCTTGCCTTCATCGCGGTCCTCGTCCTGATGTGGAGCACCACGCTCTGGGGGTTGCTGCTGTTCGCCACGCTGTTCAGCGTGCTGGACTCATCGATACCGGTCATATGGGCCGCGGTGGGAGACTATTTCGGGCGGCGCCGGTTCGGCACCATCCGCGGCAGCATGAGTTTCTTCTACATGTGGGGAGGCGTCGTCGGTCCGTATCTGGCCGGCGCCCTCGTCGACCACTTCCACAGCCACGCCTATGTGCCGTGGCTGCTTCTGGGCCTGGTGGGGGCCGCCGGAATCACCACGGTCCTGCTGATCGGACCCTGGACCCGCGGAGTGGGGCGCGACGACTGACGGCACGGGCCGCGATTGCAGGAGCCGTGGCGGGTCTGCTCCATTATGGGCGCCCTTCGACTTCGCTACGCTACGCTCAGGACGAACGGTTGGATAAAGCTACGCTCGGAGGAACGGTGTGGCACAGCCACACTCAGCAGGTTATTGAGAAACTCCCTACGACCTGGGTTGGCGCCCTTCGACTTCGCTTCGCCACGCTCAGGACGAACGGTTAAGTCAAGGAAGGTCTGATGAAGATTCCGTTCGCCCTGAGCCCTTCGACAAGCTCGGGACAGGCTTCGCGTAACGAAGTCGAAGGGCGCCACACGGTGTTTTCAACAACCTGTTGGACAACCGGTTGGACGCAGTTCCGTTCAGGAAGTACGGTTGGGACGCATCCTCCCCGTTCGTCCTGAGCGTAGCGTAGCGTCAGCGTAGCGAAGTCGAAGGGCGCTGATTCACCACACGGTGTTTCAACAACCTGTTGGATGCAGTTCCGTTCAGGAAGTACGGTTGGACGCATCCTCCCCGTTCGTCCTGAGCGTAGCGTCAGCGTAGCGAAGTCGAAGGGCGCTGATTCACCCGATTCTCCCAAGCGATTTCCCGATCAGGAAGGTTCAATGACACTCATCATCGACAATCCGACCGTAGAGAAGGTTCTCAACCCGTCAGAGGTAAACGATGCCCTGGAGTTGGCGGCGCTGGAGCTGGCGACCGGAGGCGCGATCAACGCACCCCCGTACCGGGTCTTCACGCCAAGGGACCCCGACGACTACCGCGATCACCCCCGGTTTCCCGAGGGCGGCGGGGATCCGACACACCACTCCTTCACCTCGCTGAGCGGCGCCATCGCCAAGCTGGATGCCGCGACGGACCGCATCGACTCCGACATCATCACCTATTTCGAACAGGACGGCCGAACGCTCCAACGACGGGTGCCGGGCCGAAAGGACGGAAGGTTCTGCGGCCTCATCTACCTCTACAGCTCCCGCACCGGCGAGCTCCTGGCCATCATCCACGACGGCTACCTCCAGAAGTTCCGGGTGGCGGGCACCGGCGCGGTGGGCGCGAAGTACCTGGCTCGCAAGGATTCGCGCACGGTGGGCCTGGTCGGAACGGGCTGGCAGGCCCAGGGCGCCGTTCATTGTTTCGCCGCCCTCGGCAACCTGAAAACGATCAAGGTGTATAGTCCCACGCCCGGCAAGAAAGAGACGTTCGCGGAGCAGATGTCCAAGGAAGCGGGAATTGAGATGATACCGGTTCCTTCAGCCCGCGAGGCGGTCCGAGACGCGGACATCGTCTACATGGCCACCAACTCCAAGGACCCGGTGGTGATGGCCGACTGGCTGGAGCCCGGCCAGTTCGTCAGCAACGTCTCCGACGTCGAGCTGGAGGTCGCCGGCTGGGAGCGCTGCGACGTGCTGACCATGAACCGCCACGGCCGGCGCTGGATGAGGTACGCCATCGGCGGCGCCGAGGCCATCCCCGAGCACGGGAAGGACCAGTACACCCGGCCGACGTCCATCGAGTGGGACAAGCTGCCGTTGTTGGGCGACGTCATCGCCGGAAACCACCCCGGCCGCACATCCGACAGCCAGATCACCGGGCTCGTGCTGCGCGGAGACGGCGTGCAGTTTACCGCGGTCAGCCACCTCATCTATACTCACTGCAAGGAAATGGGGCTGGGCACCGAGATCCCCAGCGAGCTCTTTCTGCAGGACGAGAAATACATACCCTGACATGAACAGGCAGAAGCGTACCGCCATTTACGAGCGACTCCAGGAAAACAACCCCAGCCCCTCCACCGAACTGGACTGGGTCGACCCGTTCGAGCTGCTGGTCGCCGTGGTGCTGTCGGCCCAGGCCACGGACGTAAGCGTCAACAAGGCCACCGCCAAGCTGTACCCGGTGGCCAATACCCCCGAGAAGATCCTTCGCCTCGGCGTCACCCGGCTGAAGCGTTACATCCGCACCATCGGACTGTTCAACAGCAAGGCCGAGAACATCATCAAAACCTGCAGGATCCTCATCGAGGAGCACGGGAGCCAGGTGCCGCGCACCCGGGAGGCCCTGGAGAAGCTCCCCGGCGTGGGCCGGAAGACCGCCAACGTCATCCTCAACACGGCCTTCGGCGAACCCACTATCGCGGTGGATACCCACATCTTCCGCGTGGCCAACCGCACGCGCATGGCCAAGGGAAAGAACCCCCTGGAGGTGGAGACCCGGCTGACCCGGCTCACGCCCCCGGAGTTCCGCAAGGACGCCCACCACTGGCTCATCCTCCACGGCCGCTACGTCTGCAAGGCGCGCAAACCCGAGTGCCCGACCTGCGTCATCGCCGACCTGTGCGAGTTCCCGGACAAGACGCCCGAAGATCTCCCTTCCGGCAAACAACTCGGCGGACTGAAGGGCAAGATGATGATTCATGCCGATCCCGTCCGCTCCGACTCGACAGATGACTGGGACATGCTGAAATGACGCTCGTGCTCGACACCCATGTCTGAATCTGGTCGCAGGATCAACCCGAAAAGCTGGGACCACGGGCAAGGCAGGCATTGCTGGCTCGGGAGCACGACAACACGGTCTGTACGATCTCCACGCTGGAAATCGCACGCCTATTGGCCGTTGGCGCCATTTCACTGTCCATCCCCCTCGGTACCTGGATTGCGGAATCATTGAGGAATCTGGATCCAACGTGTTTAACCGTAACGCATAAGATCACGACCGAAGCGTATACCCTGCCGTCCGCCTTCCATATGGAACCCGGCCGACCGCATCCTTGTCGCGGCAGCCCGCATTCACCATCTGATTCTGCTGACAGCCGACGAACGAATTCTTCAATACCCCTATGTTCTGGCCATGGACGCACAGAGCTAGTAGCCTGTGCTGCGGTCGACCACCGTAGGGGCGACCGGCCGGTCGCCCCTACCCGCACAGGCTGCTGTCCCACTAGAAGGAACGGCACCTCAACGGATGACCATGCCGACACGCAGATCCGCCAACTCCGCCTCGGTGAGGCCCAACAGGCCCCGAGCATCTAGTCGGCGTGCTGGCCGATAGCCTGGGCTATCAGCATTTCTCATATTCGCCAAAACCTTGACAGTCAGATACGAACTTGGTGTATTGGAAATCCCGAATGAGCGAGTGTCTGAACCCGTAACGAAGGCTGGAGTCATTCCAACCAAAGATTTTAAATCGGATGAGTTGGCCAAGATGCTGTTACAGCACCGGAAGGATAAGAGGACAGATAAGCCTTACAGGGCGGCGGACAATCTGGTTCATGGCAATAGGTTCTTAAGCAAAAACGGACCCTTACGGGTGAACTTCGGCCATTGTTCCACTCGAATATGGGATATGGCACAGAAAGCACCAGGAAAGAGTTGTCGTAAGGGACTGACGCTTCGGGAGGTGGTGAAGTGGTTCCTCTGATAAGCGTGAAGCCGAGCGACGGTTCACGGCCATGAGTGTCCAGGGGACGGACAAGGCCACGATCCAGGGATTCGTGCTCGGACCGGCGGCCCCAGGTACGCCGGTCTTCACCGTTGACCATGGCGGATATCACGGTCTCCCCAACCACCAGTCGATCAAGCATTCCGTCGGCGAGTACGTGGACGGGATGGCTCACACCAACAGGATAGCGTCCTCTTGGGCCATGCTCAAGCGTGGCTACCATCGGACTTTTCACCGGATCAGTCCCGAGCAACTGGACAGGTGCGTTAACGAGTTCTCGGGACGCCACAACATCAGGAACGAGGATACCGCGGTCCAGATGACCGCTATCGTGCAGGGCATGGCAGGGAAGCGGCTCAAGTACCGCGACCTCATAGCCTCCGCACTCAAACAACCCGCGTTGAGCGATGTCTTCTAGGCCTCCAATCTCATCGGCTGATATTCTCCCGTTTCTTCCGGCAGGCAAGATTAGGTGTTTCGTCACCGGCAAGCTCCGGAAGGACACACCTGAGGAAAACGTCCGTCAGCGATGGGCGAGGAGCCTTGTCGGGGAGTACGGCTATGATGTGTCTGATATGGCGGTGGAGTTTTCGGTCAAGATGGGTTCCAAAAGGAAGCAGACCGACATCGTAGTGTTCAAACCCGACGGCCCGAGGCGACAAGACACTATCATGGTCATCGTCGAGGCAAAGCGGGAGGACGTTTCCCCGAAGGACAAGTCCGAGGGCGTTGAACAACTCAAGAGCTATATGAGCGCGTGCTCGTCATGCAGGTTCGGCCTCTGGGTGGGTTCCGAAAAGATCGCCTATGAAAAGTCGGCAACCGGCGAGATAGACGATACCACTGACATTCCCCGATCCGGAGAGACGCAACCGCAACCGCCAAAGTTCCGGGAACTCACGCCCGCAACCGACCTCAAGGCATCCCTTCGGCGCTGCCACAACTACATCTATGCCAATCAGGGAATACAAAAGGCTGAAGCCTTTCATGAGCTTCAAAAGCTCATGTTCTGCAAAGTGTTGGATGAGAAGGAGGTCGTTGATGATCTTCGGTTCTTCGTACTCGGCGAGGAACGTAAGTCCATAGCCGGACAGCGTCGTCTGCTTGAAGATCGGATAACTCCATTGTTCAACGAGGTCAAAGAACGTTATCCGTACATCTTCGAACCCGACGAGCGTGTCAAGTTGAATCTCCGCGTTCTGGCGTACATCGTTTCTGAATTGCAAAGGTACTCTCTGCTCAATACCCAGGCAGACGTGAAGGGTCAGGCATACGAGGAGTTGGTCGGATCGAATCTCAGAGGTGACCGGGGGGAATTTTTCACTCCGAGGAACGTCTGCGACATGGCGGTCCGCATGGTGCTATCGCTCTTCTCAAACCAGAAGATCGCCTCGCTCAAAGTGCTCGACTGTTGTTGTGGCACGGGTGGGTTCCTGGTGGCGATCATCAACCATCTGCGACGGAAGATTGTCGAGTTCGAGCAAGCGAAAGGCGGCACCGAAGAGCAAATCCGTAACCGGGCTGGGGTTCGTGTCAAGGAACTAGCGGAACGCAATCTTTTCGGTATGGACATCAACCCGTTTCTTGTCCGTACCACGCAAATGAATCTCGTCATGCACGGTGATGGTTCCGTTAATGTATTCCAGGGCGATTCCCTCGCCGCTCCTGGCGAATGGGACGATGAAGGTGCACGCCAGAAGGTGAAGCAAGATGAGTTTGACATTGTCGTGACTAATCCGCCGTTTGGTGGGCAAGCACATATAGACGATCCTCATGTTCTTTCGCGCTACGAACTACCGGCATTGGACGCAAAAGATACGCGAAGGCTCATGCCAGCGGAACAACTGTTCGTCGAAGGGGCACTACGGTACGTCAAGCGCGGCGGCTATCTCGCTATCGTCCTCCCGCGAAGCATACTGAATAATCCGGGACTGCAATTCATAAGGAAATGGCTGCTCAGGAATACGCGCATAGTGGCGTCTATTGACCTGCCTAAGGAAACGTTTGCCGAAGGTGGCGGTGTCCCAAATCCAAGCGTCCTCATTGCGCAAAGATTGACGCGGGAAGAAGCACGCCTGGCACAGGCGGGGGCACTGAATGAATACCAGATTTTCATGGCGATTCCCAAGAAGGTGGGCATAGATAAGAGAGGAAATGCCGTGTATGTGAGGACGCCGGATGGTTTTATTGTCCTTGACGGGAACGAAAAACCGACGGTTGATGATGACCTTCCGAAGATTGTGTCGGCCTTTGACGAGTGGCACGGAGGATAGGACAAGCGATGTCTCAAGTGGCGCTTTCGACCAATGCCGACACGGCATGGCAAGTCGAGAATTATTCACTCCCATCGAATTCACTTGTCAATTCGCAGGGGCTTCGCATGGACGCGGGGCACTACAACCCGGAGTTGCTGAATGCCCTTCGCACGCTCCACGGCTCTGGTATGCGAGTTAAGCGGCTAGCGGAAATTTCAGCGGGTGTCTTTATTCCACCGAGATTCAAACGCATATACGTGGAAAAGGAACACGGTGTGCCATTCCTGCAAGGGACTCATATTGTCCACTTTCAACCAGCAGACCTGAAATACCTGTCGCGGACATCGCGGCGACTAGATAAGTGGATTATTGAAGCCGGTTGGATACTAGTGACATGTTCAGGAACCATTGGGCGCGTAACCATATGTCCTGCCGAGTGGGACAAGTGGGCGGCCTCCCAGCACATCCTGCGAATCGTTCCCGATGAAGATGTGTGCCCGGCTGGTTATCTTTGGTCATTTCTGGCATCGCCGCTTGGGCAAATCCAATTGACCGCGAACATTTACGGAGCTGTAGTTGACGAACTGACACAAGAACAGGCGCAGAGTATTTTGATTCCAGTGCCAGAGACTGTTGACGACAAACGGTTGATGTCTTCGGTAGACACCGCAATGCGAGAGGCTATTTCGACCAAGTCGCGAGCTGTGGCTTTGGCTGGAGGCGGCGTTCGAAATTTGTCGCAAAGGTTCGGCAACTAGCAGGCTGTTGAAAAACTCCATGTGGCGCCCTTCGACTTCGCTTCGCTACGCTCAGGACGAACGGAATCTTCATCAGAATTCCTTAACCGTTTGTCCTGAGCGTAGCGAAGCGAAGTCGAAGGGCGCCCACCCATGTCGCAGGGAGTTTTTCAACAACCTGCTAGGGAGCTGTTATGGCTAAGAATCGCAATTGCCGACGCGTGGAAATCGTCCACCAGGACCACCAGCCCACGAAGGCCGAAGCCGAGGAAGTAATCGTGCGGCGCAACAAGGACGGGTCAGGGGCCACGGCCAGGACCTTGCCCGTGCCCGTGCCGTTGTCCAGCCCGTCGAAGTAACCTACCTGGAAAAGCCCAAGAGATTGGTAGAGAGGTAGGGCTTGACAAATTCGGACCGGGATTGGGGAAATAGCCAAGCCCATAACTGTTAGGCGGGTTGGAATTTGGTATTGACCCCACACAATCACACCCAACTAAGCGAGTCCCCGGACCAGAAAACAGAAAGAGTAATCTCAGCGCTCTGAACCCGGGCGCCCGCACTCCTGCGGCTCACCGGATAACTTCAGCCTCACGCAGGTCCGCCAACTCCGCCTCCGTGAGCCCCAGCAGCCCTCCCAGCACCTCGTCGGTTTGCTGCCCAATGGCGGGGGCATCGTGGCGGATGGACGCGGGCGTTTGGGACATGTGGATCCACGGCGCCAGCAGGGTGGTGGGGCCGGCGGTGGGATGGTCGCGCTCGATGAAGGCGTTGCGCGCCTTGATGTGGGGGTCGTCCAGGACCTCGGCCTTGGTCAGCACGGGGGCGCCGAAGTAGCCGAGGTCGCGGACGGCGTCCCACAGCTCCTGCCGGGTGCGGGTGCGCGCCCAGTCCCGGACGAGCGGGTCCAGCTCGTCTTTGTGCTTGCGCCGGACGCCGGCGTCGGCGAAACGCGCGTCCGTCGCCAGCTCCGGCCGCCCCATCCTCTCCGCCAGCCGGCTCCAGCCGTCGTCGTCCAGGTGGGGGACCCGTAGCGTGAAGTAGCCGTCGGCCACCTCCATCGGCGTGTTGCCCACCATGTTGCCGGTGAAGTGCTCGTGCATGGAGCTGACCATGAAGCCCAGCACCGCCTCCTGCATGGACACCACGATCCTCTGGCCCTCGCCGGTGCGCTCGCGGGCGTGGAGCGCCGCCAGGATGCCCACGGTCATGCTGACGCCGGCGGCCTCGTCGCCGATGCCCAGGGACTTGGTGCCCTTGGCGCCGGCGTACTCCCAGGCGGTGTGGGTCCAGCCGGTCATGCTGTTGTTGGTGGCGGCGGTGTTGCCGTAGTCGGCGTAGGGACCCCACTCGCCGTATCCGCGGGAACAGGCGTAGATCAACCGCGGGTTCGCCTCCTTGATGGAGTCGTAGTCGAGCCCGAACCGCTCCATGGTGCCCTTCTGGTAGTTCTCCACCAGCACGTCCGCCCGGGCGATGATCTCCCGCGCAAGCTCGACGCCGCGCTCGCTCTTGAGATTCAGCACCACGCTCTTCTTGTTGACGTTGATCCACAGGAACTCGTAGCCGTCCTTGCCCGCGTCGGAGGCCATCCACGACCTGCGGAAATTGTCTCCCTGCGGCGGCTCGATCTTGATGACTTCGGCTCCCAGATGCCCCAGCAACATGGTACAGAAGGGACCGTTCAGCGCGTGGGTGAAATCCACCACGCGGATGTCGTTCAGGGGGCCGGGCATGGGCTGCTCCTCCTCTGACCGGGAATTTACAACGTATGTAACCCGGCATTTGTAACGACAATGACCCGGCATTTGCAACGTATATAACCCGGCATTTGTAATTGTCCGGCAGGCGTTTTCCTTGCCGCCGCCTCCTCCGCGCCCTTCCCGGAGGATCGCGAGCGCCCGAGCATGCTGCCGGTTTGACAGGACTCCATTTAATCGCCTACCCTTCCCCAAAATCACAGAAAGAGGCGACATCGTGACCATACCTACCGCCCCCCAGGACCCGGAAAAACAGCCCGCGCTCACGCGCGTCGACTCCTACGCCGAGTGGCGCGAACGCGAGGGCGCGCCGCTCGTGGGCGGCGTCTTCATCGAAGACATGAAGGCCGTGGAGGTGGGGCCGTGGCCGCGCAAGGGTGACGGCGTCAAGGGCGCCTTGTGCTACCTCGACGGCGACAACGGCGCCGACGAACACATCGTCGAGCTGCCGCCGGGGGGCTACACCGCGCCGCTACGGCACATGTACACCGAGGCCATCTACGTGGTGTCGGGCCACGGTTCCTGCTCGGTATGGCGCGAGGACGGAGCGAAGCAAACCTTCGAGTGGGGCCCCGGCAGCTATTTCGTGCCGCCCACCAACGCCTGGCACCAATTCTTCAACGCCAGCCTGTCGCAGCCGGCCCGCTGGTTCTCGGTCACCGACCTGCCGCAGCTTTTCAGACAGTGGAACAGCGAGCACTTCATCTTCAACAACACCTACGACTTCGACGACCGCTACCAAGGGGAACCGGACTACTTCACGGCCGAGGCCAAGCTCTACCGCGGCCGGGTGTGGGAGACCAATTTCATCCCCGACATCCGCAAGCTGCCGCTGTACGAGTGGAAGAGCCGCGGCGGCGGCGGCACCAACGCGTTCATGGTCATGGGCTCCGGGCTGATGGAGTCCCACGTGTCCCGCTTCGAGTCCGGCTACTATAAGAAGTCCCACCGCCACGGCCCGGGCGCGCACCTCTACATCATCGAGGGCGAAGGTTACGTCCTCGCCCAGCGCGGCGACGAGGAACGCATCCGTTGCGACTGGAAGGAAGGCAGCCTCTACCTCTCGGGCGCCGGCCAGGGCCAGTGGCTGCACCAGCACTTCAACGTCGGCGAAACCCCCGCCACCTACCTGGTGATGAACCAGGGCCTGTCGCGCAAGTACGCCGTCAACCGCTGGCAGGCCCAGGAGTCCACGGTGCTCCGCACCGGCGAGGTCAGCGGCAAGAAGGGCGGCTACCAGGTGGAGTACGAGGACGAGAATCCGGAGATCCACCGGATATTCGAGGAAGAGCTGGCCAGGCGCGGCATCACCTGCCGCATGAAGAACATGGTGCCATGGTGCACGGGCGTGGGCGGCGCCGAAGCCGTCAAGGTCCTGTTCCCGGACGAGCACGGCAACCTGCCCGGCGAGCAGGGCAACCTCCCGGACGCCGAGGGGAGCTTCATCGACTGACGCCGCGGGCTGATCCGGAGCGACCCCCACTTAGAACGAAGACCTGAAATGCAACAAGATTCCATGTCCCTCTATGGACAGGGCCTCGGCCGGCTGTCCCGTGTGTTACTCCTGACGCTGCTCGCCACGTTCTCGCTGGGCCTCCACGGTTTGGCCCACGCGCAGGGCCAGGAACCGCCGGCGGAAACCACGCCGGACAACGAAACGGCCAGTCGCTGGTGGAGTGCCCTGAGCCAGGACCAGATGGTCGCTGCCCTGTTCGGCGATACCGCCACCTCGGAGCAGGAAGCCGCCGCCAGGAAGATGTACGCCGACCTGGACATGGAGACCAAGAGTCTGGTCAATGACGCCGCGTCGGCGATCTACCGCGACGGCGCCTTTGGCAGCGTCGGCGCCTGGTGGACCTCCCTCGATTGCCGCCTCAGACGGATCGCCACGGGCGACGGCAACACCGAAGACGAGACAAGTTCCTTCTGCGCTCACTACCCGGGCTCCGGCCAATCGCCGCTGCTCGACGACGCGGATCAACGCCGCGTGGACACCGTCGGCATGGCCCTGCTCGACCGCTCCGAACCCGGTGACTTTCCGGCCGACATCGACCCCGCCATGCGTTGGTGGGACACCCTCGACGCGGACCAAAGGGTCGCCGCCCTGTTCGGCGATGCCGACACCTCCGGGCACAATGCCGCCGCCACGTACGCCGATCTGGATCCGGAGACCAAGAGGCTCGTGCATGTCGCTGGCGCCGAGGTCTTCACGTTCGGCGGCTTCAGAAGCGTCGGCGACTGGTGGACAATTCTGGGCTGCCGACTCAAACGTATCGCCACGGGTGACGGCAACACCGACGATCCCGCCAGCCCCTACTGTGCCCATTATCCGGGCTCCGGCGTGACGCCGCTGCTCGGCGACGCGGAGTTGGTCCACGTCGACGCCGTCGGCATGGCCCTGTTCGGCTTCTCCGAACCCGGCGTGTTCCCGGCCGACAGCGCCCCGGCCAGACGCTGGTGGGATGTTCTCAACCCGACCCAAAGGGTCCGCGCCCTGTATGGCGTCACGGCAACACCTGAAGAGACCGCCTCGGCTCGAAACGCCTACGCCGATCTCGACCCGGAGACCAAGAGGCGGGTCAACGGCACCGCCGGCGACATCTACGGCGCAGGCGACTTCGACAGCGTCGGCGCCTGGTGGCAATCTCTCGAATGCCGGCTGAGGCGCGTCGCCACGGGCGAGGACAACACCGACGACGCCTCCAGTCCCTACTGCGCCCACTATCCCGGTTCCGGGCACTCGCCGACGCTCGGAGACATGCAAAGGGAACACGTCAACATGGTCGGCGAGGCATTGCTCGACCGCTCCGACCCCGGCGTGTATCCGCCGACCCGGGACCGCGTGGGCCAAGCGACCCGCGTCTTGCTGCCGGCGGTCACACGCGCGATGCAGTCGAGCGCCGTGGAGGCGGTGAGCAGCCGGGTGAACGCACGCCTGGCGGGGTCGGGCGGGAACGCGGCGCGCCTGAATCTGGCCGGAGCCGCGGACCTGCCCCGCGCTTTGGCGTTCCACGGCAAGGCTGTCGCCGGCGGGGCGGATCTCGCGCGCCTGCTGGCGCGGTCGTCCTTCATCCTGCCACTGAACGGGTCCGGCAACCCCAACGGCCTGACGCTCTGGGGAAGCGGCGACTACAGGGACCTCTCGGGCGCGGGCGACAGCACCGACTGGGAAGGCAACGTCGTGAGCGGCCATGTGGGGTCGGACGTCATGCTGCGGCGCGACCTGCTGGCCGGCCTCTCGGTGTCCTATTCGAAGAGCATCCTCGACTATACCGAGCGCATCGGCCTCGAACCACGTGAAGGCGAATACGAGACCGACCTTGCCACCCTCAATCCCTACGTGGGCTGGATGCTGCGTTCCGGCATCCGGCTATGGGCCATGGCCGGCCACGGGTGGGGGCGGGTCCGCGTCTACCACGATGATTCGAACGGGCATCACTCCAGCGACCTGACCCAGTGGTCCGCGGCGTTGGGCGCCAGCGGCAACCTGTATTCCGTTGCCCACGGCGGCAACGACAGCCGGACGGCCCTGGACATTAAGGGAGAAGGCTCGCTGGCGCGCGCCGAGATTCATGGCTCCGACGACATGGATGATCTCACCTCCACCGTCAGCCGGCTCCGGCTGGCGTTGGCGGGAACGCACACGCGGCATCTCGCGGCCGGTGCCGTGTTGACGCCGTCGCTGGAGTTGGGCGTTCTCGCCGACGGAGGCGCCGGACAGACCGGCGCCGGGTTGGACATCGGCGGCGGCGTGAAGCTCACACAGACCGAACTCGGCCTCACGGTGGAGGGTCGCGGACGAACGCTGCTGGCCCACGGCGGCGATGTCGAGGAATGGAGCGTCAGCGGCGCGCTCCGCATGGACCCCGGCGTTTCCGGACAAGGCTGGTCCGTGAGCGTCGCTCCGTCGTGGGGGTTGCCGCGCAGCGGCCCGGAGAATCTCTGGCAACGCGGTCTCGCGGACGTCGAGCGTCCGGCTGATCCGGCCACGCGCGTGGCCGGAGAACTGGCCTACGGCTTCACGGCTTTCGGGGGACACAGCCTCATGACGCCTTACGCCGGTTTCCTGCTATCCGGGCACGGGGCGCGGGAGTATCGGGCAGGGACGCGCATGCGCGTGGCGTCCTCCGTGGACCTGGCTCTCCAGGGTACCCGGCGCCGGCAACCGGACGCGTCGGTGGAACACGGTCTCACCTTGCGAGCCTCGGTCCACTGGTAGACAAGGCGCACTGGAACGAGTTCACTCCATGCACGACATCGGGGACGAACACGATCACGATGGGGCGCCGGAGCACGAGGAAGACCATCCGCTCTGGAAGCTCGACACCATCACGCTGACCAGCGTCGGCATCGACGTGGGCACGGCCACGTCCCAGATCCTGTTCTCCCGCCTGGTGCTCCGGCGTTTGGGGCGGGAACTGTCGAGCCGCTTCGTGGTCACCGAGCGGAAGACGCTCTACCTCTCGCCCATCCGCTTCACCCCCTACACCGCCAACCGGGAACGCATCGACGACGCGGGTCTGGCGCGGCTCGTGGACGAGGCGTACGACGAAGCGGGGCTCACCCCGGATGACGTGAACACCGGTGCCATCATCCTCACGGGAGAAGCGATCCGTCGGGACAACGCGCGGGCCATCGCCGACCTCTTCGCGGACCAGCGCGGCGACTTCGTCTGCGCCACCGCCGGCCACAACTTCGAGGCCCTGCTGGCGGCCCACGGCTCCGGCGCCGTGGCCTTCTCCGCGGAGCAGCAGTGCCGCGTGCTCAACATCGACATCGGCGGCGGCACCACCAAGCTGGCCCTGGCCGAAGGCGGGCGGGTTCTGGGCACCGCGGCCTTCCATGTGGGCGGACGGCTGCTGGCCACCGACGGCGACGGCGCGATTACGGTGTTGGAGCCCGGGGGCAAGACTCTGGCGAGCCACGTGGGGCTCGATTGGAACGCGGGAGACCGGGTGACCGCCGACGACATCGAACGCCTGGCCGACCACATGGCGGAGGTGGTGTTGACCCTGGCCGGCGGCCGCGCGTTCGGCCCCGAGCTGGCGCCGCTGTGGCTGACGCCGCCCCTGGACGGGAGCCGCGATTGCGACGCCGTGGTCTTCTCCGGCGGAGTCGGCGAATACGTCTACGGCCACGAGCGCGAGTCCTACCGCGACCTCGGAGCACCGCTGGGCCGGGCGCTACGGCGCCGCATCGACGACGGCGAACTGTCCGGCAGCCTGGTGAGCGCGCGCGAATGCATCCGCGCCACGGTCATGGGCGCCGCGCAGCATACCGTGCAGGTATCCGGCAACACCATCTACCGCTCCGGCGACGGGTTGCTGCCGCGCAAGAACCTCCAGGTGCTGCGTCCGCCCGTCGACCTGGACGGAGACATCGACTCGGGCGGCATGGCCCGGACCATCCGAGACCACTTCCAAACGTTCGACCTGGCGGAGGGCGACGCCGAGGTGGCCCTCGTGTTCGCGTGGCAGGGACCGCCCGCGGCCTTCCGCATCGCCGCGTTCTGCCGCGGGCTCCTGGAGGGCCTGCCCCGGACCGTGGCGCGGCAACGGCCCATCTACCTGGTGTTCGACCACGACATGGCCGGCCTTGCGGGCACAATCCTCAAGCAGGACTTCGGCCTCGCGGGGGACGTGCTCGCCCTGGACGGCATCACGCTCCGCGACTTCGACTTCATCGATCTGGGCCGGGTCCTGGAGCCGTCCGGCACGGTGCCCGTCACCATCAAGTCGCTGGTGTTTCAGTTCTAGCGCGGTGTCTGTTGAGGGAGCCAACGTCCCGGACCTGTCATTCCCGCGGAACAGGCTGTGTCAAAACGCCATCTGAAAGAGGCAACAACCCCCTAATCGTCATTCCCGCGAAAGCTTGCCCTCGACCCCGATCGGGGGCGGGAATCCAGGGGTGGTGGTGGTGGGGCACTACAGCGGCGTTTCTTCACCTCCCCACCCCCTGGATTCCCGCTTTCGCGGGAATGACGATTAGGGAATCCCGGGGTTCTGGAGGATACGATGGCAAGAATTCTTCTTGAAAAAACCGGCGGGGTGGCGTCCGTGATCATCGACCGGCCGCCTCTGAACGTGCTCAATCTCGCGTTGCTGCGCGAACTGCGGCAGGCGCTCGACGCATTGGACCGCGACGAGAGCGTGGAACTCGTGGAAATCCGCGGCGCGGGCGAACGCGCCTTCTCGGCCGGCGTGGACGTGAAGGACCACACCCGAACGCAGGTGCCGGAGATGCTCGACCTCGTGCACGGCGTCATCCGCAAACTCATGAGCCTGCGGCAGCCCACCATCGCGGTGGTGGACGGCGTCTGCCTGGGCGGAGGCTGCGAGCTGGCGTCGTCCTGCGACCTGGTGCTCGCGTCCGAGGAGAGTTCGTTCGCCACCCCCGAGATCACGGTGGGCTGCTTTCCGCCGGTGGCCCTGGCGCGCTTTTCCTCGCAGATCGGCTACCACCGGGCCGTCGAGATGATCCTAACCGGCCGGCGGCTTTCGGCCAGCGAAGCCGCGTCCATCGGGCTCGTGAACCGGGTCGTGCCGCGCGACCAACTCGGCAAAGCGCTCGAAACCCTTCGGAGCGAGTTGCTGGACAAGAGCCGCGCGGTGTTGCGTATCACACTCAGGGGCCTGCGGGAGATCGGACTCAAGGAACTTTCCGCCGCCCTCGCCCGCTCCGAGGAAATCTACCTCGAGGAACTGCTGAAGACCGAGGACGTCGAGGAAGGCGTCCAGGCATTCGTGGAGAAGCGCAAGCCGCAGTGGCTGCACCGGTAGTGTGCTTGTCTTGGGGAGATATTGGTGTAATCAGGCGGGTTGGATGTACAAGGTCCGCTGCACGGCTGCCACGATCCGTTCCTTGTCCGGGACGAAGGAGTTTTCCAGCGGCGGCGCGCACGGGACCGGGGCGTTGGGGGCGGCGACCCGCAGGATCGGGCTGTCGAGGTAGTAGAGGGCCTGTTCCTGCACGCGGGCAGCCACTTCCGCGCCCAGCCCGCCCTGCTCCACGGCCTCGTGCACCACGACGAGCCGCGAGGTCTTCCTGACCGACTCCACGAGGGTTCCGATGTCCAGCGGCACGAGGGTACGCAGGTCGATGACCTCGACGGAGACACCCGCGCCGGCCAAGGCTTCCGCCGCCTCCAGCGAAGGCCCCACCATCTTGGAGACCGCGGCCACGGTCACGTCGGTGCCTTCTCGGAGCACCGCCGCCCGGTCCATGGCGAGGCCGCTTCCGCCCTCCGGCACCTCGGCGCGGGTGAAATAGAGGCCCCGGTGCTCCACGAACAGCACCGGGTTGTCGTCGCGGATGGCGTCGCGCATGAGAGTCTCGGCGTCGGCCGGATTCGACGGCATCACCACCTTCATGCCGGGAACGTGCAGGAACCACGACTCCAGGCTCTGGGAGTGATGCGCGCCCATGTTGCCCTGGACCCCGCATTGCACCCGGACCGTGAGCGGCACTTTCAATTGACCCCCAGACATGTAATGCAGCTTGGCCGCGTGGTTCACGAGCTGGTCCATGGCCAGGGTGATGAAGTCGACGAACATGATCTCCACCACCGGACGCAGGCCCGACAATGCCGCGCCGATGGCCACGCCCATGACCGTACCCTCGCTGATGGGCGTGTTCACCACCCGATGCGCGCCCAACTCCTCGGCAACGCCCTGGGTGACCCCGAAGGGTCCGCCCAGCGCCACGTCCTCGCCGAAGACGTAGACCGAGGGGTCGTCCCGCATCTCCGCCAGCAGTCCCGAACGGATGGCTTCCAGATAGCTCAGCTCCGGCATATCCACCTCACGCGCACACTTGCGTCGCGGCTTCCTCGGGCTCGGGCCAGGGAGACGACAGCGCGAACTCCGCGGCCGCCTCCACCAGGGCGCGCGCGTCGCTCTCCGCCTGGGCGAAGTCCTCGTCGGACGCCGCCCGGCGCCGCTTCAACACCCGCGCGAAGCGCGCGATGGGGTCCTTCTTCTTCCAGTCGGCCAACTGCGACAGCTCCCGGTACTTGCCGGGATCGCCCTCGTAGTGGCCGCGGAGGCGGTAGGTCAGGCACTCCACGAATGTCGGACCCTTGCCCGCGCGGGCGTTGTCCACGGCCCGGCCCATGGCCTTGCGCACCGCCAGGATGTCGTTGCCGTCCACGGTGGCGCCCGGGATGCCGTAGGTGCTCGCGTGCCGCGCCAGCCGCTCGACCTTGGTGTGGGCCGAAAGCGGCGTGAACTCGGCGTAGCCGTTGTTCTCGCACACGAAGATCACCGGGAGCTGCCACAGGCTGGCGATGTTCAGGGACTCGTGAAAGGGACCGGTCTGGCCCGCGCCGTCGCCGAAGAACACCACCGCCACGCGGCCGGCGCCCTTCTCCCGGGCGGCGAAGGCCGCGCCCAGCGCCAGGGGCACGGTGCCCCCCACCACGCCGCTGGCGGTGACGAAGCCCGTCTCCGCCGCCACCACGTGCATGGACCCGCCCTTGCCGCGGCAATAGCCGGTGACGCGCCCCGCCAGCTCCGCCATGAGCCGGTTCAGGTCCGCGCCCTTGGCGATGGCGTGCCCGTGGGAACGGTGCCCGCCGTAGACCACGTCATCGGTGTCGAGCAGGCCGCACACCCCCACCGCCACCGCCTCCTGCCCGATGCCGAGATGAAGCAGCCCGACAATCTCCCGCGCCGCGTAGAGCGCCGACACCTTCTCCTCGAAGGCCCGGATCACCCACATGCTCCGGAGCAGCGCCAGCAACTCGCCGTTGTCGTCTTGGCGCGCCGCCGGCTTCGTCGTCCCTTGCTTCGTTGCCTTCATGTGACTTCTCCCCGCCCTCGAAACCGCACGGGTAGCCTCTCCGCCAGACGGCGGAAACGCGGCCGGTCCACCTTGAACGCATTGGCCTCGGTGGCGGGCCACTCGTAGAACGCGTCCGGCACCTTGTAGCGCGGCAGGGTCTGGCGCAGCCACGCCGCCAGCGCCTCGCCGTCGGGGCAGGCCGCGCGCGGCTGCACGAATGCTACGCAGCGCTGGCCGAACTCCTCGTCCGGGATGGGCACCACCACCGCCTGCTGGACGCCATCGTGGTCCGTCAGGACGCGCTCTATCTCCTCGGGATGAATGGTCTCGCCGCCAGAGAAGAACCGGTTGTCGCGCCGCCCGATGACCGTCAGGTACCCGTCCTCGTCCAACCTGCCGAGGTCGCCGGTGGCGAACCAGCCGTCGTCGGTCAGCGGCCGCCGCAGCTTGCCGCCCTCCACATAGCCCATGAACAGGGTCTCTCCGGCCAACTGGATCTCCCCCTCTTCGCCGATGCGCAGCCTGCGGTGCGGCAGCAGCTTCCCCGACGTCAGCCGCTGTGCCGTGGTGGAACCCGGCCCGGTGGTGGCTACCTGCGACGCCATCTCCGTGCAGCCGTAGCTCGCGAACACCGGCAGCCCGCGGGCGGCGGCGCGCTCCAAAAGCTTCAGCGGCACCGGGCTGCCCCCCAGGATGATGTAGCGCAGCGCAGGGTAGCGCACGGAATCCGGCTGCTGCAACAGCCGGTGCAGTTGTGTCACCACCACCGACAGGTGCGTGACTTCGTAGCGGCTCAACACTGGGTCCAGGGTCTCCCCCCGGTCGGGCATCACCACCGTGGAGCCCGCCAGCAGGGACCGGAACAGGATGCCGAGCCCGCCCACGTGGTACAGCGGCAGGTCCAGCAGCCAGCGGTCGCCGGGCTCCAGCGGAAGGTTCGTGTTGGAGCCGAGGGCGTTGTAGTAGTGGTTGCCGTAGCAGTGGAGCACGGCCTTGGGGGTGCCGGTGCTGCCGGAGGTGAAGACGATGGTCGCCGGACGGTCGAGGGGCATGGCGCAACCCTGGGCCTCCCCGCCCGAAGGCGCTCCGGCGTCGGCCAGCTTACCGCCCTCCAGGACTTTCACGTCAACCGCCAAGTCAGCGAGCCCCTCCTGCTCCTGCGCCACCAACCAGCGGCAGCCCACGCGGCGCAACAAGTCCGTCACCGTGCGGTGCGGGAGCCGCGTGTTCATGGGACAGCACACCGCCCCCAGGCGCAGGACCGCCAGCAACCACACGAGATAGTCCGGGCTGTTGGGGGCGAGAACGGCGATGCGCTCGCCGGGCTTGCATCCCGCCTGCCGGAGCGCGGCGGTTACCCCGGCCACGCGCTCGTGAAACTCCGCATAGGAGACGATCCGCGCGCCGCTGACCACCGCGGGCCGGCCGCCGTGGCGCTCGGCCGCTTCTTCGAGGGGACAGCGAATCTCAGTCATGCCGTATCTCGGTGAGTCTCGATGCATCGATGCGGTGCGTTCGGGCGGTGGCGTCGCTCCACTCAATGGCGTCGGGCCGAAACGGCAGGCGCGGCTCGACCACGTCCGCGCCCAGCCAGCGATAGGTGTCGAGACCCGCCGGCACCGAGTCGCCGGTGGAATCCCAGGCGAACTCCGCCAGCGCCAGCAGTCCGACGCCGCTCTCGAAGCAACTGCTCACCACCGGACGGATGTTCAGCGCCGATGCCCTGGCCGCCCATTCCCGCGCCCTTGCGAGCCCGCCCAGCAGCGTCGGCTTGAGCACCACCGCGCCCACCTCGGGGCGCCCTTCGAGATCCTCCGGCCGAAGCTCCAGCAGGCTCTCGTCCAACGCAACCGGGATGCCGGTGGCATCGAACAGTTCTCGCAGCCGCGCCGGCTCGCGCAATGGTTCCTCCAGGTACTCGACGCCGGCGCCGCCCATCTCGCGTCCGAACGCCACCGCCTGCTCCAAACTCCACATCCGGTTGGCGTCCAGCCGGAGACCCACGCCGTCTCCGAGGACCTCACGGACGGCCCGGGTCAGTTCCACGTCCTCCGCCACCGGGCGGCTTCCTACCTTGAGCTTCACCGCCCGGCAACCCCCGTCCCGGAGCCGCCCCGCATCCGTGAGCACTTGGTCGCGTGAGCCCGCCAGCAGCCCGTTGACGGGAACGGAACCCTCGAAGCACGCCAGCTCGGCCTGCGCCCCGTCCTCCATCCGTCGCGCCAAGCTCCACAGCCCCGTCTCCAGCCCGAAACGCACCGACGGCGACACTGCCGCCGATTCCCACTCCGGCCACGATGGGAGGCCGTCACCACGCGGCTCGAAGCGCGCGCCTCGAAGACGCCCCGCCCAAGCCACGGCCTCCGCCACGGCTTCATCAATGCCCTCGCGGCTGAACCCCGGCAAGGGCGCCGCATCACCCCAACCCCATGCGCCCGAGTCCGATTCCAGGCGGACCAGCAACCCCTCACGCTCGTGAATCACCGCGCCGGCCAGCGGCAACGGCTCCACCAGCGGCAGGCGATAGCGAAAGATCCGGCAGCTTGAGATGGTCACGATGTCCAGATTGTCCGTGGTTCCGGGCTGATATTCCGGGTATTCATGCACCGCCTTGCCTTGTAGTCCCTTTGATATCACTACGCCGCGCGAATTTTGAACTCCCGCCGACCCGGCCCCTGTTTCCTTGCCAGCCACCGGCGGCGTGTTGCGGTGTTCCAGTGCCGAAGGCTGCGGACTTGTCCGTCGTATGGAGAAGAAGAGGCGCCCGCGAGGATGAATCCTTATCGCCTCTGGTTTCGTACCGACGTCGATAGAAGGGTATATTACCAAAAAGCATCATTTATTCTTTTATCCTCACGAAAAGAGCTTTTTTACTTGACACTGGGAGGAAAATCACTAATATTAGAAATTATTTCTGAAAGGAGACAGCACAATGGTCCAGTTCAAGTTCTTGGGGAAGACATTGAAATACGGTTTGTGGGCCTTGGCGGTCCTGATGCTGACCGGAACGGGGTTGCAGCCAGCCCACGCCCAGACCAGCAGCCCGGTCCCGGCTCGCATACAGGTATGCATCGACGCGTGGGACGACGCACCCGCGAACGACATCTGCGGCGACCTGTCGATAACCCGCGTCGGAGCCAGCACCGCTAACGACGCGAACCAATGCAGCGCATCCGGGCACTGCAGCATCACGCTGAACATCGGAGAGCACTCGAGGACACAAGTCATGCGGGTCAGCGTCACAGCGGACCCTGACGACTTCAACACCACCGATATCTGCGTCAAGGCCGACGCGGCGGGAACCAACTACGAATGGACCGCGAGAGCGGCAGGTTGCGAAAGCGGCGAAACCACGGCTTCCACTGCGCAGAGCCAGGGTCTGCCCGCCCTCTAGGTCCAGGACCCGGGGGCGGCGAGGGGTGTGCGAGGACTGGCCGGTCCGCCGACCTGGTCCTCGCCACCGAGCCGGGCTTCGGCGTCAGGGTTGCTCCACTCGCTCGATGTCGATGCCCCACCGATCGAGCGTCGTCCCCAGCGTCAGGTCGAGTGCGGTCAGGGCCTTGCGGTAACCGACCACTGCCTCGACCTCCCTGTCGTGTCTCCGCCAGTCTCAACCGGGCCTGCCGCAAACCGTTCCGCGCCCTCTGCAATGCCCGCCCGATCAGGCCGCACCGGCGTGGCGTCGACCGCCCAGGAGGCGCAAAGGTAGCGCGTTGGTGACCATCGGACGAGCCAACCTGGCGGAAGCATGCTCGGGGCTGCTGGCCGCGAAGCAACGCACCGCTCTCGCACTCATCGGCATCGCCATCGGCGTGGCCTCGGTGAGCAGCATGATCTCCGTCGGCAATATCGTACGGGCCGAAGCGGTCCGGCAGTTTCAGCAGCTCGGCACCGACATCGTGAACGTCAGGCTGCGCTCACGCGACCGCCGCCGGGGACGGGTGTCGGTCAAGCTCTCGGACGCCGAAGGGATCGTCACGTTGCCGGCCATCCGGGAAGCCGCTCCCTACACCATCGCATCGCAACGAGTCGTGCTCGGCGGGGCGACGACACAACTCTCGCGAGTCGTCGGAGCCACGGATGCACTCGTGGATCTCATCCGGCTGGAGGTTGCAGCGGGTCGTTTCGTCTCAAGGCTCGACGGCGCACAGCACTTCTGCACCGTCGGAGACGACATCGCCCAGGCGCTTCGACGTGCCGGCGGGGACGACGTCGTCGGCGCGACCGTGCGCATCGGGGAGACGGTCTTTACCATCGTCGGCGCACTGCGCCGGGCCGCGCTGGGACAGCGCCCCTTCAACGCAAACAAGGCGGTCTTCATTCCCATCGAGACGGCCGCCCGCGTCACCCACAACGAAACGCTACGCGACGTCCTGGCGCGGATGAGTCCCGGCACGCACTACCGGGAGGCGACAAGACAGATCCGTGCCTATTTCAGCAGCCGCACCCCCCAGGCCAGGGTACAGGTGCGCAGCGCCGAGGAACTGATCGAGCAGATGCACGGTCAGATGCGACTCTACACCATGCTGCTCGGGGCCATCGGCGGGATCGCGCTCCTCGTCGGCGGCATCGGGGTCATGAACGTCATGCTCGTCGCGGTGGCCGAGCGCAAAACGGAGATCGGCATTCGGCGAGCTCTGGGAGCAAGGCGCCGGGACATCCAGGCACAATTCCTGGCCGAGGCGATGATCCTGTCCTTGCTGGGAGGTGTGGTCGGCGTCACTCTCGGTGTCGCCGCGACGTACGGCATCTGCCAGTTCACCGGTTGGGCCTTTACGGTTTCCGCGAACGGTACCCTGCTCGGCACCGTCGTCGCGGGTTGCGCCGGCGTATTCTTCGGCTTCTATCCTGCGCGTCAGGCCGCGAAGCTTCATCCCGTGGGCGCGTTGCAAGGGGGATAGTGTCGTGCGTCACAGGTTCCAGCCGATGGAGAACACGGCACTGTACAGCAGGAGCAGCCGGGCCGTGTAGGCGAGAACGGGGTTCAGCAGCGGGCCTTCGACCGCGAAGAGGCGGCGAAAGGCCGGCAGCGCCACCACGACTACGCCGGCGGCGGCGACCGAATGGGGGTGTTGGCCCGTGGCGAGGTAGAGCAGCAGCGGCAGCAGGCAGGCCACGACAACGGCAACGATGTATTCAACGCGCGCGAAGCCCGGGCCGAAGCGCACCGCCAGCGTGCGCTTGCCGGTCCGGCGGTCTTCGTCCGCGTCGCGGAGGTTGTTGACGGCGAGAATGGCGACGGACAGGAGCCCGGGAGCCAGGCCGGCGACAATGACCGTGTCGTTGACGGTCAAGGCCTGGACGTAGTAGGTCCCGGCCACCGCCACCGGACCGAAGAACACCAGCACGAAGAGGTCGCCCAGGCCCAGGTAGCCCAGGGGGCGGGGTCCGCCGGTGTAGAGCATGCCGCACGTCACCGAGAAGACGCCGATGAGGGCCGCGGGCCATCCGCCGCGCCATATGAGGTAGAGGCCTCCGAGCAACGTCAGCGTTAGCACCACGAGGATGCCGCGCTTCATCATGCCGGGGGTCACGAGGCCCGCCTGGGTCACGCGCAGCGGGCCCTGCCGGGCCTCGGTGTCGGCGCCCTTCTCGAAGTCGAAGAGATCGTTGGCGAAGTTGGTGGCGATCTGGATCAATACGGAGCACGCCAGCGCCACCAGGGCGGCGGGCGCGTGAAAGCCGCCGTCGCCGAAGGCCATGGCGGTGCCGATGACCACCGGGGAGATGGAGGCCCAGAGGGTCTTGGGTCTGGCCGCCAGTATCCAGACCGAGACGGCGCCTGGCGGCTCGGGGCGCGTGTCCTGTGCCACGGGAGGCCCTCGTCGTCGGCCGGCTCAGGGACGCTTGGGAAACTTGGAGAAGTCGGGCTGGCGTTTCTCCACGAACGCGTTGCGCCCCTCCTGTCCCTCTTCGGTCATGTAGAACAGCATGGTGGCGTTGCCCGCCAGCTCCTGCAAGCCGGCTTGTCCGTCGGTGTCGGCGTTGAACGCGGCCTTGAGGCAGCGGATGGCGATGGGCGACTTGGCGAGGATCTCGCGGCACCACTGGACCGTCTCCTCCTCCAGCCGCTCGTAGGGCACCACCGTGTTCACCAGCCCCATGTCCAGGGCCTCCTGGGCGTTGTACTGCCGGCACAGGTACCAGATCTCGCGCGCCTTCTTCTGGCCCACGATGCGCGCCAAATAGGTGGCGCCGTAACCGCCGTCGAAGGAACCCACGCGCGGACCGGTCTGCCCGAAGATGGCATTGTCCGCGGCGACGGTGAGGTCGCACATGACGTGCAGCACGTGGCCCCCGCCCACGGCGTAACCCGCCACCATGGCGATGATGGGCATGGGGCAACTGCGCATCTGGCGCTGGAAATCCAGCACGTTCAGCCGGTGCACGCCGGCCCCGTCCTTGTACCCGGAATCGCCGCGCACCTTCTGGTCGCCGCCGGAGCAGAACGCTTCCTTGCCCTCGCCGGTGAGAATCACCACGCCGATGGTCGGGTCGTTGCGCGCCTCATCCAGCGCCCGGATCATCTCCTCCACCGTCAGCGGCCGGAAGGCGTTGCGCACCTCCGGACGGTTGATGGTGATCTTCGCGATGCCGTCGGTCTTGTGGTACTTGATGTCGGTGAATTGCCCCGCCTCGGTCCATTCGATCATGGCTATCCTCTAACTCCCATCCGAGACCCCCGCCGTCCCTGACCAAAGGGACGACCCAGTGGTGAGCGGCAACACCCCGAATGCGTCATTCCCGCGGAAGCGGGAATCCAGGGGTGGTGGGGTGAAGAAACTCCCGCAGGGCGCGGGAGAACGCCTCGGGGTTCTCGAAATGCGTGTTGTGGCCCGCGTCCGGGATGGTCACGAGCTTGCCCTTTTCCGAGAGACTTACCATATCCCTCAGGGTATTTCTGTAGCGCGGGTCCAACTCGCCGGCCACGGCCAGCCATGGGAACCCCATGCCGGCGACCTGGGACCATAGAGAAGGCTGGGAGCCGGTCCCCATAAAGCGCAGGGAGCGGGCGAGGCCGGTCTCTTGGTTGCGCCGCCTCCGTTCCATCAGCGCCGCGAAGCGGGCTTGGTTCCGGCCGATGGAATGAAACAGCGGCTGCCGGTACCAGTCCTCCAGAAACGCGTCCAGACCTTGCCGTTCCAACTCCGACGCCTTGGCCTCGTCCCACTTCCGCCGGTTGTCGCGCTCTTCCGCGGCGTCCAGTCCGGGGGAGCCCGATTCCACCACCAGGGCGCAACACCGATCCGGGTGGGCCAACGCCAGGTAGAGAGCGAGCCGCCCGCCCATGGAATACCCCACCGGGATGCACTGCCCGACCCCCAACTCGTCCAGCACCGCCAACAATGCGAGCGCCACCCGCGCCATGGGGTAGAAGTCGACGGGGCAATCGGCGCTCAACCCGTGGCCCGGGAGATCCACGACGATGCAGCGGTTCTCCGGCAACGCCGCCACCGTCTCCATCCAGTCCCGCCCCGAGCCCATGAAGCCGTGAAGAAAGAGCAGCGCGGGTGCTCGATCACCGCCTTCGCCATCCCGACACTCGTAGTGGAGTCGATACGGTTCCGCCAACTCGGTTTCCTCCGAAACATCCACGTGACGCCCCGACCGTCCATCCCCGGCTCGATCCGGGATCCTGTGCGGGCCTTGTGAATCGCTACGACGTGCGTTCCATCCCAGGCTTGATCCGGTATCCTGGCGCGAAGAGCAGATCGGACCGTATGAACGGGCGCCCGCTCCCTCCCGAATGCCGGATCAAGTCCGGGATAACGGTGAAGTGAGGCCCGCGACCGCCTCCCTACGCAGCCTCGCGTGCAGGTCGACGTTGTCCCCGCGCGCGGTCCGCACCTCGATGATCGTTGCTCCACCTCGGCCCCGGGCTTGCGCGTAGGCGTCCACGAACTCGTCCGCCGTGGACGGCACGGCGTATTCGAGACCGAACAACGCCGCGGCATGCTCGAAGGTCATGCCGTGGGAAGCGCCGAAGTAGGGCTCGAAGACATCCGGGAAACGGGCGATGGAAAGAAACGAGAAGATCCCGCCGCCGTCGTTGTTCAACACGACGATGACGAACGGATGGTCGAGGGAGCGGCACAGCCGGAGGGAGTTCAGGTCGTGCAGGAATGCCTGGTCGCCGATTACGAGAGTGACGCCCTTGTCGAGACCCCGCGCGAATCCCGTGGCCGTGGCGATGGTACCGTCCACGCCGCTGGCGCCGCGGTTGGCGGCCACCACCACCGCGACCGGCCGCGGGCAGCCGAAGGTGTCCATGTCACGGACGGGCATGCTGGACGCGAGATACAAGCCCTCGCCGCCGCCGATGTGGCGCGAGACGAGCCGCGCGACCTTGGGCTCGCTCAGGGTCCGGTCCCGGGTCAACAGTGCATCAATGCGCCCGCCGACATGATCCGACGCCCGCCGCCAGCTCGCGAGCCAGCCGGCGTCCGGGGCGCCGCCGGCTTCCCTGGCCGCGCCACTCGCGGCATCAACCGCCGTTCCGGTATTCCCCACCAGCGCGCTCAAGGCTTCGCAGAACTCCGCCACCGGGAGCTGGAACCGAAGTGTCGCCCGGTGAACCGGGTCCGCGCGGTCCGGCTGCTCGTTCACCACCACGTAGTCCTTGGGCGGCGCCACCTCCAGGTGGTCCGGCAGCCGTCTGGAAGTCCATCGTCCCCCGAGGTGGATCACGGCCTCGACGGGATGATCCCGCATGAACTCCGCCGAGCCGAGCAAGACCTCGTGATAGGGCACCAGCGTCGCGGTCCTGCCGTCCAGGCGCAGCCCCGAGGTCACGTCGGGAAGGAAGGGCCAGCCCAGCGCCTCGGCAAGGTCCGCCACCGCCGCACGTTCCGCCGCGCTCGCCAACCCACCGGCTACCAGGAGGCCACGGGGACGGCGTGCGACCAAGCCCGCGAACTCCGCCGGCAACTCCGATGCGCGGCGGGACGGAACGCTCTCGTAGCGGGTATAGGCATGGCCGCCCTCGTGCCACGCGCGCAGCGGTTCCAGATACACTCCAAAGTCCTCGCCCTGCTCCGTCGGTGCCAGGGGCTCGCGGAACATGCAGTTGATGTGCACCGCGCCGCCCGCTGGGCCGCGGCAGCGGCTCACCGCCTGGTCCACGGTGGTGAGCACCACCGCGGGGTCGACATCGGTGGAAGGGCACGGGAGAGTCGCGGACCACTCGGCGTAGCCGCCGAAGAACTTGACCTGGTCCATGGTCTGGTTGGCGCCGGCGTCCTGAAGCTCCGGCGGACGGTCGCCGCTCAGCACCAGCAACGGCACCCGCTCCAGCGAGGCCTCCACCACCGCCGGCCACGCGTTGGCCAAGGCGCTGCCCGAGGTGGTGACCACGACGGCCGGCATCCCGGTGGCGCGTCCGTACCCCAAGGCATGGAAGGCCGCGCCGCGCTCGTCGTAGTGCACGACGGCCCGAGCGCGGGGGTTGCGCGCCACCGCCACCACCAGCGGCGTGCTGCGGGAGCCGGGAGCGATGCAGAAGGTGCCGATCCCGTTGCGGATCAACTCCTCCACGAGCAGCGTCGCCCAAAGGTGGTTGACGTTGGCAGCCTGGATCATCGGGGAAGGTTCAACGCCTGGGTGAAGTGGCGGATCTTGTAGTCCAGCTCTGCCCACTCGTCTTCGGGCACCGACCCGGCGACGATCCCGGCCCCGGCGAACACCGACAGCGTGGAACCCTCCACGAGCGCGGACCGGATCGCCACGGCGAACTCGGCGCCGTCGTGTCCCACCCAGCCCACCGGACCCGCGTACCAGCCGCGATCGAAGGGTTCCCTTTTTTCGATTTCCCGGAGCGCCCGGCCGGTGGGGTAGCCGCCCACCGCCGGGGTGGGGTGCAGCGCCATGAGCAGATCCGCATCGCCCACGCCGTCGCGCAACACGCCTTCGAAGCGGCTCATGAGATGTTGCCAGTTGCGCAGCTTCATCACGGACGGATCGGCCCCGGCGTTCAACGCGCTGCACAACGGCGCCAGGCTCTCGCGGATGCCCCGGACCACGTAGTCCTGCTCCCGCCGCTCCTTGTCACTGCCCATGAGATCCTGTTCCAGTCGCCGGTCCAGCGACGCGCGATCACCGCGCGTACGCGTGCCCGCGAGAGCATCGCACAGGATGCGTCTCCCCTCGCGGCGGTACAGCCGCTCCGGAGACGCCCCGAGAAACCCCCGCCCGGCCCCGGGCACGAAGCAGAACCGGTAGCAACGCTCCGTCTCCGGCATCAACGCCTGGAGGCAGGCCAGAGGATCCAGGCCATCCGCGAAGCCGAAGGTGGATTTCCGGGCCAGGACGACCTTGTCCAGATCGCCCTTGGAAACGAGTTCGAGAGTCTCGGTCACTGCGGCATCCCACGCCGCTCGACCGGGCAGATCCCGGCGTCCGGTGGCCGTGGGGTGGATGCAGCGGTTCTCCGAAGCCGCGAAGACCAGCGCGCCGAGCTCCGCCATCAGCGCATCGGCCGTGACCTCCGAACGCAGCCACTGGCACGCGAGCACGCTGTCCGACTCCCGGCGGCTCAACTCGAAACGCGGCAACACGAAACCGCAGCCGCCGAACTCCCGCCACGCCGCATCCGCGGGAGTCCTCCCGGAGAAACGAAGACCGCCGAAGTATCTTGCACCGGGCGCCACGCCTTCGAGGCGCCGGCGCACCTGCCCGAACAGGAGGTCGATGCCGTCGGTGCCGGCGTGCGCCGCCAGGTCGGCGGCACCGACCCCGGCCACTTCATGGGCGCCGTCCCGGTCGGCCCAGTACAGCCTGGCGGCGGTGGCATCCTGAGCCCGCAGCCACGCCAACGGGTCGGTGCACGGGATCACGGTCTCCACGCGGGCAATACCGGTCGGTCCCCCCCGGACGCACTCCCGGGCGACCCGCTCCCGCAGTTCCTCCAGTAGACCGCAATCTCTTCGATCCATTCCAGCCTTGCCATCCCGACGCGAACGCCGATGATCCCACGGTATCCTGGATGGACGTTATCAGATCGGACCCGAGGCGGCGAGGGACCTTGTCACGACCCAAACCCGGGTTCCCTTCTCCGTCGACCGCGCGATGGCGTGGATGACGCGCTCGAAGCGCAGGGCCGCCGCGAAGTCTGGATAGGCCGGCACGTCATCCGCGATGGCCAGGAGAAGGGCGTTCGCGCGGTCACCACTTGCGATAGGGCAGGAACTTTCCGCTGTAGGTGACGACCACGCGGTCTCCCTTGGGATCTTCCTTCTTCTGGACGTCGATCTCGAAGTCGATGGCGCTCATGATACCGTCGCCGAACATCTCGTGGATGACGGCCTTCATCGAGGTGCCGTAGACCTGGGTGATCTCGTGGAACCGGTAGATCAGCGGGTCTACCGGAACCGT
>JAPOPM010000104.1 GCA_026712905.1 Deltaproteobacteria bacterium | reverse complement strand
TCCCGTCATGCCGGCGTTCGAGAATCAGACGCTGCTTGCGATTGATTTCGGTAGTGGGGTCGAGGACGTCGTAGCCGAATTTCGAATCTGTCCGCACGAATCGAGCGGCGGTCGTCTCCGCGGCAGGACCGGCCCGAGAAGACGGCGCATGGGACGGCTTTGTCCGTTCCGCCTTGAGCGCTTCAATCTCGTTACGCAGTTGGCGGTTTTCCGCTTCCAGCGTGTCGAGCCGCTCAAGAACGCCGGGTGCGAGCGCCGCTAAGGGTGCGGCCACCGGCTTGCGCCCGGCAGGCTCCGATGGGGGCCGGGACGCAGGCACGCTCGCCGCGGCCCTGGCGGTGGCGCGGGCGACGAAACACTGCGCCCCGCGAGCGGCGATCGCGGCGCACGTGGCGGCGGCTTCGCTGCGGTGGGCGAAGGCATCAGCGACCATCACCCGGAACAGCCCGTCGCCTTTCGAATCGTCGATGGCCAGCACGCCGGCCCGGGGCAGGTCCGCGAGCGTCTGCGCCAGCGCCGCCATAGCCTTCGCTGCACGGGTCTCGCTCCTGAACGCCCCGAGTTGCACCTGCCAGCCGGTCGCCACGGCGGGTGCGGGCGCGCGCGGCGCCGTCACCAGCGACCGCGCCGGCTTGTGCCCGGCAGACTCCCCCTCCGCCGCGGCCACGGCCGATGAGGGAGCCGTTACGTTCCGTCCTGCATCCATGAAGGTCGGACCGGCTGTCACGGTAATGTCCTCGGCCGATCCAGTAGACGCGTGCGCCAGCGCCATGGCGACGAAGACCAGGCACGAAACGGGCACGCCCCGGAGCCCGACCCGCGGCGGGCGGACCGCACGGAGAAAGCGGAAGGGGTTGTGAGGAACCGCCCGTGCAGGCGGTGATCGCCGTATCTCTTCCGACTCGCACTCTCTCCCGCGCACGACGACAGCTCCCAGTACGCCCGATCCGGTTCCGGGACCGGCGCGCGACAAAAAACTTCCCGAAAGAGCGACCGCCGCAGAACGGCTATCAACTCTGGATCTCCGCTCAACAGGTGGCCATCCCGAGATCGCTTTGGCCTTGCTGCGTGCCGGGGCAGATCCCTACGCGAACCCCAACCTGATCAATGAGGCAGGCAACACTCCGCTCATACTGGCTACCATGCAAGGGTACTGGCCAGTCGTCGAAATGTGTTCCTCAAGCACGGCGCGGACAAAACCATAACTGTCCGTGGGTACTTGGAATACACGGTCCGAACCCGCCCTTTCCGTCTCCACGGGTGTTGCGATCAAGAGCCGTTGGCCGTGAAGAGCCATATGGCAACGAGTCATTCTACATGCATCAAGTATCCTTATCGTGTGCTTTATCAGCTATATAGTATTATTATTGTATGCTTGCGGAACAGTGGGTGCCAACTGTATTATTTGCATGTAGGCAGGGGGTTGCGAGCTTGCGGGCTTATGCTAGATTCGAGATTCGAAGATTTGCGTTCCAAACGAATCGGCGCATGGCCGGTCCCCTCACCGCAAACACGGCCAGGGCCTGACGCGGTTCGTGCGCCGGCCGGGAAAGGGAGGACATTGAAAGGGCAAGAGGCTCTGAGTCGGGAGAACGAGACGCTGAGGCGTGAGAACGACGCGTTGCTCGACCGCATCTCCACGCTCAGCGCGGCGGTGCTGCGCATGAGCGCGGGCCTGGACCTCGACACCGTCCTGCAGGAGGCGGTAGACGGCGCCCGGGCCCTGACCGGCGCGGGCTGCGGCGTCATCACCACCCTTGACGAATCCGGGCGGCCCGAGGACTTCGCCGCCTCCGGCTTCACGGAGGAAGAACTGCAGCAACTGCCCGAGGTCCGCTCACTCGCGGATTCGGCCGAGCTGATGGCATCGAGGACCTTCCACCGAACGCCCATGAATCACCAGGGCCGGCCCGTCGGCGAAATCCTCCTCGTCGGGAAGGACGGCGGAGGGGAGCCCGCCGAAGACGAACAAGCCGTGCTGGCGCTGTTCGCTTCGCAGGCGGCCACGGCCGTCGCAAACGCGCGCACGCACCGCAACGAGCGGCGGGTGCGCGCCGACCTCGAAGCCTTGGTGGACACCTGCCCGGTGGGCGTGGTGGTGCTCGACGCCGGGACCGCTCATCCCGTCTATTTCAACCGCGAGGCGCAACGCATGGCCGAGGGGATACGCCTGCCGGACCGCGCCCTGGAGGATATCCTGGACGTGCTGAGGTGCCGGTTCTCGGACGGCCGCGAGTATGCGCTCGACGAATACCCACTGGCGCAGGAACTGAGCAACGCCCAGACGGTGCTCGCCGAGGAGGTCGTGCTCTCCGCCCCGGACGGCCGCAGCATCAGGATGCTGATCAACGCCACGCCGGTCCGTTCCGCGGACGGCACGGTGGAGTCGGTGGTGGTGACCATGCAGGACCTTGCGCCGCTGGAGGAACTGGCGCGGTTGCAGGCGGAGTTCCTGAACATGGTGAGTCACGAACTGCGCACGCCGCTTGCCGCCATCCAGGGGTCGGCGGGGACCGGGCTCCGCACGGCGCCGGCCCTGGACCCGGCCGAGGTGCACCAGTTCTTCCGCATCATCAGCGAGCAGGCGGATCACGCACAGAACCTGATCGGCGACCTGCTCGATGCGGGCCGCATCGACTCGGGCACGCTGTCGGTGGCGCCGGGGCCCTCGGAGGTGGCCGAGCTGGTGGAGGGAGCCCGGAACGCGTTCCTGGGCGGCGGCAGCCGGCACGCCGTGGTGATCGACCTTTCGCGGGACCTGCCGCGGGTGCTGGCCGACCGGCGGCGCATCGTGCAGGTCCTGAACAACCTCCTCGCCAACGCCGCCCGTCACTCTCCGGAGTCCTCTCCCATCCGGGTGGCCGCGGAGTGCGATGGCGTGCACGTGGCGATCACGGTCTCCGACCAGGGCAGGGGCGTGCCGCCGGATCAGTTGCCGCACCTCTTTCAGAAGCACACGGCACCGGCAAGCGACGAGGACCCGCGCGGGCTCGGGGGGTCGGGGCTGGGGCTTGTGATCTCGAAGGGGCTGGTGGAGGCCCATGGAGGCCGCATCTGGGCCACCAGCGGCGGCCCGGGCCAGGGCACGCAGTTCACCTTCACGGTTCCGGTGGTCGAAGAGGCCGGCGACTCCAGGGGCTCCCACCCGAACCGTTCCCGCCGGCCCGGCCAGGGGCGTGAACCCGAGCCCATCCTCGTAGTGGACGACGATCCGGAAACGCTCCGCTACGTCCGCGACGCTCTGGCCAAGGAGGGCTACTCCCCCATCATGACCGGCGACCACCACGAGCTCGCCCGCATCATCAGGACCGAGAAGCCCCGCCTGGTGCTGCTCGACCTGGTGCTGCCCGGAACCGACGGCATCGAGCTGATGGAAAGCGTCCCCGAATTGGCCGATCTGCCGGTGATCTTCATCTCCGCCTACCGCCGGGACGAGACCATCGCCAGGGCGTTGGAGTCGGGCGCCGCCGACTACATCGTCAAGCCCTTCTCGCCCACCGAGCTCACGGCGAGGATCCGGGCGGCCCTGAGACGGCGGGCCGACCCGGAGTCCTTCGTGCTCGGCGAT
>JAPOPM010000103.1 GCA_026712905.1 Deltaproteobacteria bacterium | reverse complement strand
GGCGGGAACCTTGGGTTACTTTGACCTGTGCCTGAACTGGTCCGACCTCGCGGAATGGTGCACTTGGGATAGTCATGCCACTCAGGTGTTCAAACGCGCTGATTGTGTCTACGGAAGCTGAGTTTGAAGACGACAAATGTACTTTTCGTCTGAAATTGGAGTTGGAGGGTTCAAGAGGGCAGAACAGCCTGATCGCCTCTCGTGGAACGATGTCCGCGTCCGCGCCGAGTAGTGGGCTGACGCGACCTACGAGAAGGGTGAGATGCAGAGTTTTTGCGATATTCGCTTCGACGTGTTTGGATCGCGGGGCCATGATCCTGAACCAGGGAGCACTTTCATCAAGAGGAATGCTGATGACGTTCATCACAGAAAAGTCGCCGCCGAAAGGTAGGGCAGGGAAATGTGAAGGAGAGCTCGAACAGCATCAGGCGGGCCATGTGCCGGCAGCGCGTCAGGTCGCGCGTGGTGAAGCCGCCCCAGCTCCACTGGTTCTTCAACTCGTCGAAGCCGTTCTCCGCGGCGGCCCGGTCGCGGTAGAGCTGGGCCACCGAGCGCACCTCCAGATCGACCGAGGTCGCGAGCACCGCGAACTCCCATACCCCCGAGCCGGGCCCCGGCTCGGCCCAGAATAGGTCGCCCTGGCCGTCATCGTGGCGCGTCAGCGCCAGCGTGCCGCGAAGCCGCCGGCGCAGCACCACGACCCGGCGCGACCGGCTCCAGCCGTGCAGGCGGAGCTCGGCCCCGATCCCCTGCCAGCCCTGGCCCGCGTCCTCCCATTCGTCCCGCGCCATCTGCCGCTCGGCAGGCCGCCGCGCGCCCCTGGTCAGGCGCAGCTTGAACAGATAGGCGAGACCCGCCGCCTCGCACGACGCCATGTTGCCCTCGCTGCCCCAGTCCTTGTCGCCCCGCACCAGACGCGGCCAGCGATCCCGGCCGAGACGCTCCAGCAAGGCCCACAGGGAGGGCGCCGCACGGTTCGAGCGGTGACGGTTGCCCGGCGCAACCTCGACATCCAGAACCAGCCGCGTGCCCGCCATCAGGAACGCATGCCAAGCATGCGAGGGACGGCCCGGCTTCTTCGGGTTGTAGCTCACCACCGCCCCCTCCTGGTGGCCGTAGCGCGGCTTGATCGTGGTGTCGCAGTCGAGAACCCACGGTTCGCTCAGAAGGGGACGGACCGTGTCGTCGAGATGGCCCTGAAGGAAGCGACGGGTTCACCCCGTCGCCGCGCAACGCCGTAATGTGCGCATAGCGCGACTGGCCCGCCAGTACCGACAGCAGGACCGTGCCCAGAACGTCCCGCTTCGACGGCGCGTTCGGGCTCGTGTAGACCAGCGGGCAGTCCGCCACCAGCGCGTCGAAGCGGCCGCTCACCTTCGGGTACTCCGCGAAAGAGCCAGATGGCCGAGCGGCGTCACCGCCGCATCCGGGTCCCATTCGACATGAACCGTGCCGCCGAAGGTGTCCACCTTCACGGTCTCGCAGGCGCGTCCCGCGCAGCGCAAGGACCCTCACCCGCAGGGTGACCCTCTCGGGCCTCTGCAAATCCGCTCATCCCCCCACTCTACAAGGGCTTCGGCGAATCCAGACCCCCATCAACTGCCGGATTCAGGCTGAATTTCAACCGCCTCGCTACACTCCCGTTCGCCGAGCCAAAGTCGTGAGGTCAAGAAGTCTGAGGCTACCGCTGCTCTCGTCCCTGCCTCGCATCGCCCCAGCCCCGACACCCATCGCTCGCAACGCAGCGAATCACGTCATGCGCAACCGCGCCAAGAGTTTTTCAGCAGCCTGCTACAGCATGATTGACAATACAAAATTTCTGTATATGCTAAGCTGAAATTGTTGACACTCAACATATCGGGAGAAGAGGAATGTGCATTATTGTGAAAGCTGTAGGCACTCTGTTGGTTCGGCTCATTGTATTGAGTTTGGTTTTTCTGCTCGCAATAGCTGGGCAGGTCTCTGCATCTTGTGCAATCGCTGATTCAGACATAGAGCAGCTTACTAACAATACTTCTCTGCCCATTATACTTAATATCCCCATGTTCAAGGACCTATACGACAAAATTCATAGTGCGCCTGTGGAAAAATACTACAATGTGTCTGGGCATCATCGGCCCGCGACCGACATTGTTAGCGGAAAACAGGTCGCGTTTACTTCGGGAAGTACTCTTGAATGGACTAATCTTTCAGCTAACTATTTTGCAATCGCTGCCGAAGAGATCATGTTCGAAGGGCATGATATCTATATAACGCGGGCACGTGAGAATTATAGAGATTTACCATATGCACCCTTGAGACGGCAGGTTATGAAAAACCTAACTCCTCCCCGTGTCCAAGATGGAGCGCCAGGTTCCCAAGGAGATGACGCAAGTCAAAGCAGATCTCATAAGCCGACACGAGGCGCCAACGGAACGGATGGGAAGCCCGGACAGAATGGTTGGTCGCGATCTACACCTTGTCTAATCATTATCGCCAAATCTTTTGAATTTCGTAGCAATCTTGGCTCCGTTGTTTCCGACTCTCGGGAAGCGAAAAGGAAGGAGACGGTCAAATTTAACATAGATCTGCCGGGCCTCAGGGGCGTCGCCGGCGGAAACGGTGGAAAAGGTGGAAACGGCGGAAAAGGCCAGCCCGGCGCCCACGCCAGTGAGAGGTGGTTCAAATGCAAGCGTGGTGCGAGCAAAGGTGGACCTGGAGGTAACGGAGGGAATGGAGGTAACGGTGGAGTGGCCGCTCCCGGCAGCTCAGGCACGGATATAATCATCGTTGGTCCAGAATCTGTCGCAAAGGCAATCAATTCCCTCACTATTCGCAATGATGGCGGTGTTCACGGCAAACCGGGACAAGGAGGTGCTGCCGGAGCTGGGGGCGAAGCTGGGGATAGTGGACATACAATACTACCGCAATGTCCTGAGCCCCCTGGCAAAGGCGCCAAGGGCAACAACGGGAAGCGTGGTGTTGACGGCCACGTCGCACCCTTCCCAGGGCACCATCATGAGCCCTCTGTGTCATCCGGGTCAAAAGGAAGAATTCTGAGTGTGCCTATCGACGATGTTTCGTGGTTTTTCAAGGCGACCCCCAAGTGAGGGGTGCGAACGAGACACCCGGCATTCAGCTTGACGAGCGGGCGAAGTTCCATGTATGGACACTCCGCGGTTTGCAAGGGGTTTCGTGATCGTCGAGGCGGCTGGTCGGGAGCAGTCATGTATTCGGCCCTGTGATGCGGCATTTCGATCACCGCTGGCCCTGATGAAGTCCGCAGACCGATTCCCAATCAAGGCGCCGCGCTTTATCGCGCTTGGAACTTCCCGGGTCTGATCGGTCTCCGGCTCGAGCGGTTTGCCATCAGTTCACGATCACCCTCGCAAAGTATGCGTCCGCCGAAGACCGCGGGGGTAGGTAGGCCGTCTTTGTACGGCGGTGCGTGCGGAGCGGAGTGGTTTTGAGCAGGAGCCGGTTTATATGGCTTGATTGCGGCCTCTGCTCCGGAACCCAGTTCCAGGGAAGGAGTTCGTCGAGCCGGTTCTGCGGGTGTCCCGCGATCCGGCGGAGAACGTCGGCGAGCCAAGCCTGCGGATTGACGTCATTGAGCTTGGCAGTGCCGATCAGCGTGTACATGGCCGCGGCGCGCCTGCCGCCGCGGTCGGAGCCGGCGAAGAGCCAGGATTCGCGGCCGAGGGCAATCCCTCTGAGCGCCCTTTCAGCGGCGTTTCCTCTACGGCACGATGAGCACTCGCTTGTTGGAGGATACGAGGCAAGCCGTTCCGATTCATTCTGGTTCTGCCCTCATTCGAGCGTTGCCGTGCCCGAATCGAGGATCGTCATGTGTCCGCCGCAGCCAAAGCGAGCGCCCGTCGTTTCCATGATTCCGGGCGTATCTCAAGCTCATCGGTGCATCGGACGAAATTTTTTCGGCGACTTGCGGCGCCTGTCGTACTCTCACGGTGCCAGGACTGGGAAGCGCCGGAATTCCTATACCGAAACCGGCTTGCGGGGCCTTCCGCCGCCCCTATCTTTTCTTGGATGGGCGTCATGGAAACAGTCCCGACCGGCAGCCTGAAGACCCGGTTCCTGCAGGCGATCGAGGTCTGGTGCGCGCGGAGCGGCACGAGCGCCGGGGCCCTGGGCGTCGCCGCGCTACGCGACCGGGACTTCGTCGCCTCGCTCCGCCGCGGCCGCAATCCCCGTCTCGGGACGGTGGACAGCGTGGCCCCCTCGGAATGCTTCGCCGTCAATCGGGGGCGGCGTCACAAACAGCTCACGGACTGGGCGCGACAGGGCATGCTTCAGATCCTTCGCTGGCTCCCGCAGCGCGCGATCGTCTTCGTCGGCGACAGCAGTTTCGGAACCCACGAGCTTGCCTGGCGCATCGGCCGTCGTGCAATGTAGCGGACAACTGTAAATGTCCCATTTGTGTCAATCGAAAATGTCCCACATTGAAGATTGCGAGGACGTGTGCGTCGGGCCAGTCTGTTGGCAAAAACCAACAGGAATGGAGCGGCGTACCGATGCACGGATGGGAGACAAGGATGCTGTTAAGGCACTATCTGGAACGAGGCGTGACCAGGGCGGAGCTGTCGCGACGGTTTGGAGTGGATCGACGGACGATCCATCGATGGGTGTCGGGAGGCCAGTTGGAGCGAGACGCTGGAGGGGGGACGCGGTACACGGCGCGGCCAGGGGTCGAGCACAAGCTGGATCCGTACAAGGGGATCATCGAGACGCGGCTGGAGGAGTATCCGCGGTTGTCGGCCAGGCGCCTTTTCGACGAGGTACGAGCGGCGGGGTACACGGGGGGATATGGCCGGGTGAGGGACTACGTTCGGTCGGTACGGCCGCGGGAGGCGGAGGAGGAGGTGGTTCGGTTCGAGACGCCGGCTGGGCGGCAGGGACAGGTGGACTTTGCGACGTTCACGCTTCCGTGGGGGCGGCGCCATGCGCTGGTGACGGTGCTGGGATACTCACGGCTTTTGTGGCTGCGGTTCTACCGCCGGCAGACGATGGCGGTGCTGACGGAAGGGCTGGAGAGCGCCTTCGGGTGGTTCGGGGGCGTGCCGCGGGAGCTGTTGTTCGACCAGATGCGTTCGGTGGTGGTGTCGGACGGGCGCGCGGACGGGGGCGAACTGGTGCTGAACGCGGAGTTCTTGCGGTTCGCATCCCACTGGGGGTTCCAGCCGCGGTCGTGCCGGCCGTACCGAGCCCGGACCAAGGGCTAGGCTTCATATTGCACCTCATCTGGACGTTGCGTCACAAGCTCGCG
>JAPOPM010000102.1 GCA_026712905.1 Deltaproteobacteria bacterium | reverse complement strand
GCCCTGGATCACCGACAGCAGCCCGAAGGTGGCGACGAACTCGCCGAGCCATTGCCCCGCCCCGACACGATGCTTCTGCGAGAAGAACACCGCGGGCTCGTCGAACATCAGGTTGGCGACGATGACGCCGGCGACGGCGCCGATGATCTGCACGGCCACGTAGCCGGGGACGTCACGCCACGCCAGCCCGCCCAGGAAGCCCTCGGCCACGGTCACGGCCGGGTTGAAGTGGGCGCCCGAGATGGGGCCGAACACCAGGATCAGCACCGAGAGGGCCGCGCCCGTGGACACGGTGTTGGCCAGCAGCGCCACCGCGTCGTTGCCGCCGGCCAGCCGTTCGCCCATGATGCCGGAGCCCACCACCGCGGCCAGCAGGAACGCCGTGCCGACGGCCTCGGCGGTCAGGCGACGCGGGAGGTCTTTCGGGTTTTCTTGGTCTTGTCCCATGGATCTTCTTGCGTCGGCTCGCATACCGGGATGCCGCAGACCTCGGGATTGCCGCCGCAACAGTTGTCCGTCAGATAGCGGAGCAAATCGTTCATGGTCTCGAAGTTGGACCGGTAGATCAGAGAACGCGATTCCCGCCTGAACTCCACCAGCCCGGCCTGCTTCAGCGTATTGAGGTGAAACGAAAGGGTCGCCAGGGGCAGCCCGAGCCGCTTCCCGATCTGTCCGGCGGGCAGTCCCTCGGGGCCTGTTTCCACCAGCAACCGAAAGATGTCCAGGCGCGTGTCCTGCGCGAGCGCCGCAAGCGCACCCACCGCGTCCTTGTGTTCCATGATTCCAGTAATATGGAAATTTTAACCCGGAATCAACCCCCTTCGGGGACCGACAGCGTTGGACAGTTCTCCGACTGGCGCAGCGGGCCAATCTCGCATAGACTGGCGGTGTCCATCCGCGACGCCGTGCGCATACCGCGTCGACACGACGAACCGAAACACGATCCGGACCCTTCAGGAGGGAATGCGATGTTGCGACTCACGGCAAGATATCTTTTGCTTCTGCTCTCGCTTTTTCTTGTGGGCGCGACACCGGCCATGGGCGCCGATGAGGCCAAGGGGCAGCGCTCGAACGAGGAGATCGGGGAGATCATCCGCGAATACCTCCTCAACAACCCGGAAGTGATCTTCCAAGCGGTGGAGCGCCACCGTGAGAAGCAACGGCAACTGCAGGCCCGGCGCGACCAGGCTCTCCTGAAGCAGCACCAACAGGCGCTTCTGGCGGATACGGACTCGTTCGTGGGGGGCAACCCGGACGGCGACGTGACCCTGGTGGAGTTCTTCGACTACCGCTGCGGCTACTGCAAACGGTTCGCTCCCACCCTGGAGAAGATCAAGAAACAGGATCCGAAGCTCCGGGTGGTTTACAAGGAGTTCCCGGTCCTGGGACCCGACTCGATCAGAGGAGCCCAAGCGGCGCTGGCGGCACGCAACCAGGGACGCTACGTCGAGTTTCACGAGGCCTTGATGCGCGTCCAGGGGAACTCCTTGGACGAAAAGACCCTCATGCGCGTCGCGCGTTCGGTGGGTCTGGACACCGAACGGCTCAAGAAGGACATGGAGAACCCCAAGATACAGGACATCCTCGGCAAGACCCTCAATCTTGCCAGGACGTTGAGCATCAACGGGACACCCGCCATAATCGTCGGCAACCAGATCGCCCGGGGTATGGTGCCCCTCGCGGACCTGACCCAGATGATCGCCAGAGCCAGGGCCGACGGCTCCTGACGCACGGCCGTCAGGTCAACGGCGCGCTTCGAGGCTCCCCGCCTCATGTCCGACTCCACCGTAGCCCAGACACTCGCAAGAGTCCGCGTCGTCCTGGTGCGCCCCAAGGGGTCGGGCAACATCGGCTCGGTGGCCCGGGCCATGAAGAACACCGGCCTGCTGGAGCTGGCGCTCGTGGGCGGAGGCCGCACCGAGAGCCTGTCGGCCCGCTCCATGGCCGTGCACGCCCGCGACATCCTCGACGGCGCGCGCCGGTACGAGACCATACGCGAAGCCGTCGCGGACTGCGGCCTCGTGGTGGGCACCACCTGCCGCAAGGGACTCTACCGCGACCACGTCGAGTTGCCGCGCGAGATGGCCCGGGACATGGTCGCGGCCGTGGCCGGCGAGAACGCCCCGCCCGCCGCCCTCCTCTTCGGCCCCGAGGACCACGGGCTCAGCAACGCCGACCTCAAGCATTGCCAGCGCCTCGTCACCATCCCCAGCCACCCGGAGCAGCCCTCCCTCAACCTGGCGCAGGCCGTCATGGTGTGCCTCTACGAGATCTACGTCGCGGCCACCCTGGCCCAGCCGCGCGAAGAGCGCCTCAAGCGCGCGCCCGCGGAAGCGGTCGAAGCGCTGTTCGACCGCATGAAGGACACGTTGCTTGAGGTCGGTTTCCTCGATCCGCAGAACCCCGAGCACATCCTGCTCGCGCTACGCCGCGTCCTCGGCCGCGCCGGCCTCGAAGAGCGTGACGTCAAGATCCTCAGCGGACTGTTCCGCCAGGTGGAATGGTACGCGCAGGGGGGTTGGGAAGTGGCGGAGGAGAAGCGGCGGCAGGGGGTCAAGCTGCGTTAGCGCCTCGCCATGTCAGAGACTCCGCTCCGTCCTGATCTCCTCGAGTTCCTCCAGCGTGCGCGGCCAGTCGCTCTTCATGAGCCGTGACAAGGAGCGGTCGGCCAGGAGCCGGCCGCCGGTCTGGCAGCGGGCGCAGTAGTTGCACTCGTTGGCCGCGTAACGGATGCGCTGCACGCGCGCGCCGCACACCGGGCACGGCTCACGGTAGCGGCCGTGCACGGCCATGCCGGGACGGAACGCCGTGACCTTCTCGGGAAAGCTGTCGCCGGTCTCTTCGCGGAGTCTTCGGCACCACTCCTGGAGGACCTCCCGGACCGCTTCGAAAAGCGTTTCGATCTCCGCCTCGTCGAGATGGCGCGTCTGCTTCATGGGGGAGAGACGCGCGCGGTGCAGGATCTCGTCGGAGTAGGCGTTGCCGATGCCGCTGAACAGGCGCGGGTCGGTGAGCGAACGCTTGAGCGTGTGGTTCTCGTTCTGGAGGGCACGCCGGAACGCGTCCAGGTTGCACTCGAGCACCTCGATGCCGCCGGGGTCGTGTTGCTTCAGGTTAGCGGCGCCATGCACGAGGTGGAGCGACGCGCGCTTCATGGAGGCGGCCTCGGTGAGAACGAGGGTGCCCGAGGAGAAGTCGAAGGCCGCCAGCCCCAGCTTGCCCGGGACGCGGGCTCCGCGCGGGCGCCAGCGGAACCGCCCCGCGATCATCAGGTGGAAGACCAGGAAGAGGTCGTCCTGGAGCTCGAAAACGATGCGCTTGCCCAGCCGGCGAAGCCCCAGCACCTTGCGGTTCTCGGCTTCATGAATGGGCGGGTCCACGGACCGGAGCAGGAACGGGCTCGCGAGACGGACCCCTTCCAAGGTCTCGCCCACGACCCGCGGTTTCAGCGCGTGGATGTAGAGTTCGACGTCCGGCAACTCGGGCATGCGGCCACCCCACGCCGCCTGGATTCCCGCTTCCGCGGGAATGACGTATTCGCAGCGTCTCCGGTCTCCGCCGGAGGGCTTTGAAACCGCCTGGGAAGCGGCAAGCCGCTACCCTATGGTAGTCCCAGCACCCGCTTGGCGGTGACGTTGCGCTGGATCTCGCTGGTGCCGGCGTAGATGGACATGCGCCGCACCTCGCGCCATAGCACCGACACCTCCACCGGGCCCTCCGGAGTGTCCAGCGGGCCGGCGTCGGCGGCGTGCTCGCCGGCCGCGTCCAGCAGGAGGTCGGCGATACGCTGCACGATGTCGGTGGAGACGATCTTGATGAAGGACGAGTCCGCGCCGATCTCCCGGCCCGCGCGCGCGATCTGGACCGCGTGCGCGAACACCGCCGACTGCGCCAGGACATCCAGTTCCGCCTGGGTCAGCCGGTCCTGGAACACCGGATCGTCGAAGGCGCCGGTGGCGCGCGCCACCTTGCGCACCCGCTCCAGCATGTCCAGGGCCAGTTGCGGGTTGGCGTTGCCGAGCCGTTCCCCGTCCAGCAACGCCTTGGCCACGCGCCACCCGTCATTCACTTTTCCCACCACGTTGGCGAGGGGCACGCGCACGTCGTCGAAGAATTCCTCGGCGAACTCCTCGTCGTCCGCCAGCGTCTTGATGGGGCGGATGGTGATCCCCGGCGTCCTCAAGTCGATGAGCACCATGGAGATGCCCAACTGCTTGCGCGGCGCGTCCGGGTCGGTGCGGATCAACGCGTACATCCAGTCGGCGTAGTGGCCGCCGGTGGTCCAGATCTTGTGGCCGTTGATCACCAAGTGGTCGCCGTCGATCTCGCCGCGGGTGCGCAGGCTCGCCAGATCGGAACCCGAACCCGGCTCGGAGTAGCCCTGGGCCCACAGCACCTCGCCGGAGAGCATCTTGGGCAGATGCTCGGCCTTCTGCTCCTCGGTCCCGTGGCGTATCAGGATCGGCCCGATGTGCCCCACCGCCTGGCGCGACAGCACCGGCGCCTCGGCGCTCCCGAACTCTTCCTGAAGGATCAACTGCTGGTTGACCGTCGCCTCCATGCCACCGTACTGCTTCGGCCAGCTCGGCGCGATCCAGCCGCGCTCGTAGAGCTTGCGCTGCCACGGCCGGATCATCTCCGGCGGCGGCCGCGTGGACCAACCCTTCAACTCCGGCGGCAGGTTCTCCTCCAGCCAGCGCCGGACCTCCAGCCGAAACGCCGCGTCCTCCTTCGTGTCCGCGATGAAGCTGATGGTGCTCATGGGCCGGACACTAGCAGATCCGGCTCCAGCCTGCGAGGACGAGACCGCGGCATCGCAGGGACGCTTCGAATCGTCATTTTCCTCCGTCATTCCCGCGGAAGCATGCCCTCGACCCCGATCGGGGGCGGGAATCCAGGCGGGGCGGCGGGCATGACATATTCCGGCGACACCCGGTGCCAAGTTGCCACTGTCCGGAGCCGTAGCCTATAGTGTGTTGACACAACGGCCATAGCCATGAGCACTCAAACGAGCACCGACAAGGTCGCGACGCTGTTGAATCCCACGAGCGTGGCCATCCTGGGCGCCCGGGAGAACCCGAGCGGATGGACGGCGCGCATCTTCGCCAACCTGGTTCGCTTCAAGTTCGACGGGCCGGTCTATCCGGTGAACCCGAACCATGAGCGCATCTGGGGGGTGAAGTGCTATCCCGACCTGGCTTCACTGCCCACGGTGCCCGACCACCTGGTGGTGATGCGCGCGGCGGCCAGCGTTGCGGGCATCCTGCGGGAAGCCGCGGCCATGGGCACCCGCAGCGCCACCGTGTACGCCACCGGCTTCTCCGAGGCCGGCACCGACGCCGGCCGCGCCCTGGAGGCGGAGTTGCACGCCGCCATTGCGGAGACCGGCCTGGCCGTTTCCGGACCCAACTGTCTCGGCAACCTGTCGGCCCGCGCGCGCGTGCTGACCCTGCCGGACGACCGGGTGCAGGAGCTGGTTCCGGGCCCGGTGGCCATGGTGGGACAGAGCGGCACCACCACGCCCAGCATCGCGCGCACGCTCATGGACCGGGGCATCGACGTGAGCTACGTCATCACCAGCGGCAACGAGACCGGGCTCATCACCGCCGACTACATCCGCTATTTCGTGAGCGACCCGGAAGTGCGCCTGATCTTCTGTCTCGTGGAAGCCGTGCGCCGGTCCGAGGATTTCCTCGCCGCTTGCCGCGCGGCCCGCGACGCGGGCAAGCCGGTGGTGGTGCTCAAGATGGGCGTGTCCGAGGGCGGTCGCCGGGCCGCCCTGTCCCACACCGGCTCCCTGGCCGGCCGGGTGGAAGCCTTCGACGCGGTGGCCGGTCCGGCCGGCGTGATCCGTGTGGAGAGCGCCGACCGCGCCACGGACGTCATCGAAATGCTGCTTTACGCCAGCGAAGCGCGCGGCGAGAACGTGGGCTGCCTGGTCTATTCCGGCGGGGTGCGCGGGCTCGCGGAAGACGCCGCGGACCGGCACCGGGTGCCGCTGCCCGAGTTCGCTTCCGACACCCGGACACGCCTGCGCGAGCTCCTGGGCGACGGCATGGCCATCAGCAACCCCCTGGACGCCGACGGCTATCTCAACCGCCCCAGGGAGGACGCGCTCAAGGTCGTCGACGCGGTCTACAACGACCCCGGGGTGGACATGCTGGTGTTCCAGGAGGACCTGCCGCCGCACGAGGGCATCAACGACGCCAACCGCCGGCGCGCCGCGCGGGTGCTGGCCACCATCGAGGCCATCGACCAGCGCTTCCTCGGCACTGAGCAGAAACCCTTCGTGCTTATTTCGCCGGCGTCGTATGACCTCACGGAGTTCAGCCGTACCGCCCGGCGCCGCTTCCCCCACGTTCCCTGCCTGAACGAGCCCGAGCGCGCGTTCCGCGCCATCCGCGCGGTCCAGGACTACCGCCGGCGCTGCCGCGAGGCGGAGATTGCGCCGGCCAGGGCCTTGCCGGAGGCCTTGACGGCGCGCGTCGAGGCGCTGCGGCGGCAGGCCGCGACGGCCGCCACGCCCTTCCCCCTTTCCGAGCCGGACTCGAAGGAACTGGTGGGCGCCTTCGGCGTGCCCTTGATCGACGAAGGGCTGGCGCGCACCGAGGAGGAAGCACGAGCCTTGGCCGAACGCCTCGGTTATCCGGTGGTGGTCAAGGGCGTCGCCGCCAATCTCACCCACAAGAGCGACGCCGGCGCCGTGCGCGTCCACGTCGGCGACGCCGCGGCCGTGCAACAGGCGTGCCGGGACATCGCGCGCAACGTCGCCGCCCACGACCCGGATATCCGTCTGGACGGCTGGCTTGTGGCGCGGATGGCGCCGGCGGGCCTGGAACTCGTACTGGGCATGCAGCGGGATCCCGAGATGGGACCGGTGGTGATGTTCGGCGCCGGCGGCGTCTTGCTGGAACTGGTGGAGGACGTGGCGTTCGGTCCGCCTGGGATCAGCCGGGACGGAGCCGCCCGGCTCATCGACGCCACCCGCGTCGGCAAGCTGCTGGACGGATACCGCGGGCAGGACCCTTACGACCGCGACGCCGTCGTCGACGCGCTGGTGGCCCTGGGCCGGCTGGCGGCCGCGGGCGGAGACGTCATCGAGAGCCTGGACATCAACCCGTTTGTGGCGCTGCCCAAGGGCGCCGGAGGGCTGGCGCTGGACGCGCTGGCGATAATCGGAACGGGAACGGGGCACTGACCAGCCCGCGATCCGACCCCGTCGACCCCGCGGAACAGGCGATGTCCATACTCGTGGGCCAGGGACCCCATGAAATAGTCATTTCCGCGGAACAGGCTGTTGGAAAACTCGCCACGAACCGGGAGTTGCACGGCCGCCCCGAAATCGTCATTCCCGCGAATGCGGGAATCCAGGGGTTGGGTGGGGCAGAACGGACTATTCCCCCGCCTCACCCCGCCTGGATTCCCGCTTCCGCGGGAATGACGATTCGTAGGGTCTCCGCCTCGCGAGTTTTGACACAGATGGGAAGCGGGTATCCAAGGGTGGCGGGCAAGGGTGCTCGGTCAATGTACTCACCGTAGAAAGGCAAAGCCATGGAACTCGTCCTCGATGAGGCACAGACGATTCTTCGGGAGAGCGCGGACAAGCTCATCGAGCGGCACGCGGGACCGGGCCGGTTCCGTGAGCTGCGTACCACCGAGCACGGTTTCGACCGGGCGCGGCTCGTGGAGGTGGCGGAGGCCGGCTGGCTTTCGCTGCTGGTGCCGGAAGAGCGCGACGGCCTGGGCCTGGGGACCACCGAGGCGGCGCTGGTGCTGGAAGCGGCGGGCCGCGGCCTCATGACCGAGCCCGTCGCGGCCGTGATGGCGGCGGCGCGGGCCGTGGCCGCGGGACCCGCGGCCATGAACGCAACCCTGGAGGCGTTGGTGGCCGGCCGCGCCGTCATCGTTCCCGCGCTGAGTGACCCGGCGGCCGAGGACCCCGATGGCGCACGTATCCAGGCCGTCGCCGCCGGTGACGGTTTCACGCTTGGCGGGCGCACGGACGCGGTTCCGGGCGCCGCGGCGGCCGACGGCTTCATCGTCGGCGCCCGGAGCGGGGACGGCACCGTTGTGTGCCTGGTGCCGCGCGACGCACCAGGTCTGGAAGTCGCGCAGCGCGCCCGCGTGGACGGCACCGGGCACGCGGCGCTGGCGCTGACGGATGTCCCCGTCCCGGCGGACGGGGTCGTCGCGTCCGGTGCCCAGGGCACGGAGCTGGCGGCGGCGACCCTGGACCTGGTGCTTCTGGGAACCTCGGCGGAGATGCTGGGCATCATGGAGCAAGGGCTGACCCTGGCCGTGGACTACCTGGGAACGCGCGAGCAGTTCGGACGGCTCATCGGCTCGTTCCAGGCGCTGCAGCATCGGGCCGTCAATGACCACATCGACATCGAGTTGACGCGCTCCCTGCTCTACCAAGTATGCGCAGCCATGGACGAGGGGCGCGGCAACCGCGCCATGGTGGCCGCCGTGAAGGCGCGCGCCTCGGACGCGGTGCTCTCCGTGACCAAGTCCATGGTGCAGATGCACGGCGCCATCGGCTTCACCGACGAGTACGACGCAAGCCTGTACCTGCGCCGCGCCATGTCGCTGTCGGCCGAGTACGGAAACGCTGATTCACATCGCAAGCGCTACGCGCGGCTGTCGTCACGGGCGGCGTGACGACACCATCTCTTCCGCAAGACTGACGGAAGAGAGCGGCCGATGAGGCCGCGTGCCACGAAAGGAACCAATCATGGCCAACGACTCCGCTTTCCGACGCACCATCCAGTGGCCCGAAGGCAAGCTCGTGTGCTGTACCTACAGCGTAGCCCTGGAGGCCTTCCGCAAGACCGGCCGCTTCAAGATGGATTCGCGCATCGACGTGAACCACAGCTCGCTGTCGCACGCGGAGTACGGCGGCAACGCGGGCATCTGGCGCATCCTCGAAATCCTCGACCGGCAACAGGTCCGCGCGATGATCCTGGTGAACTCGCTGGCGGCGGAGAAATGGCCGGACGCGGTGCGCGCGCTGCACCAGGCGGGCCACGAGATCGCCGGCCACGGCACCACCAACGAAGTCAGCATGATCGAACTGACCCCAGACGAGCAGCGGGAGGAGATCGCCTCCTGCACCCGGATCCTGGAGGAAATCACCGGAACGCGGCCGGTGGGCTGGTTCGGTCCCGGCGGGCACCACACGGACGTCACCCTGGGGCTCCTCGCCGAAGCCGGCTACCTTTGGTCCGGGGACCCGTCGGATGACGACGTTCCCTATGTCGCCACGGTCGACGGCCGGCGCATCTGCGTGATCCCGAAGACTTGGTACGCCAACGACTGGCGCGCCTGGGGTAATGGCCTGGGCAACGCCAGTACCTTCTTCACCGGGTTCAAGGACGGTTTCGACTTCGTTTACGAGGAGGCCAACGGAGGCCGGCCTGGCATGATCGACGCCTGCGTCCACGCGGAGTTAGGCGGCCGCCCCTACCTCGCCGCCGGCTTCGAGCGGATGATCGAATACGTCAATCGGCACCGCGGCGAGATCTGGCAACCCACCTACCGCGAGATCGCGGAGCACTGCCTCGGCGGCTGACCGGGCCTCCCTACAGCGAATCCTCCCTGACCCTCCACAAGAACGGCAGGGGCACGGCGATGGCCAAGGCCATGGCAATCCAGGCCATCTCGTAGGACCCCGTGTAGTCGGCGATGAAGCCGAAGGCCGGGGGCAGCACCACCACGCCGACGAAGGCGACGGTGTTGGTCAGTCCGATGGCGACGCCGGCGACGCGGGTGCCGACTACCTTGGCGACCAGGGCTAGGTACAGTCCCTGCCAGCTCATGGTGCCGAGGCCGAGGAGCGAGACCACCACGGCGACGAGCCACCAGGGCATCCCGGGCGACAGAAAGGCCGTGGCCAAGCCGGCGGCGGTGCCGAGCAGCGCCAGCATCATGAGCACCGGCACGCGCCGCCCGTAGAAGACCCTGTCGCTGACGATGCCGAAGCCGATGCGGCCGGCGCCGCCGCAGGCCTGTCCCACCGCCAGCAACGCGGCGGCGAAGACCAGCGAGAAGAACACGTCCTCGGTGAGATACAGCTCGATGTAGCTGATGTAGCACCACTGGCAGCCGGCGAGCACCGCGGCGTAGAACGCTCCCGCCCAGATGTCCCCGCGCCGGATGAGCTCCCGTATCCCCACCGCGGGCGCCGCGCCGTCCGCGATCCGCGCCCGCTCCGGTTCCCGGTAGAACAGCAGCACCAGCACGCCGGTGGCCACCGTGATCACGCCCACCACGGACAGCGCCGGACGCCAGCCGTAAACCAGGCCCAGGGACGGCAGCGTGAGCGCCGCGATGGTGCCGCCCAAGGGAATCCCTGTCTGGCGGATGCCCATGGCGGTGCCGCGCTCGCGGTCCGGGAACCAGCCGGCGATGGCTTTGGTGCCGGCCGGGGTTCCGGTGGCGATGGGTATCCCCAGGAGCAGGAAGAGGATCAGGAGCCCGGGGAAGTCCCGGGTGAAGAGAACCGTGAGCACAAGCACGCCGCAGGCCACCGTGCCGTAACCGATGATGCGCCGCTCGCCATAGCGGTCCGCCGCCTTGCCCGCGGCGAGCACCGCGGCCACGACACCGACGTTGATCATCGAAACGAGGATGCCGACCTCGGTGAGGTTCAGCGAGAGTTCCTTCTGGATGAGGGGCACCAGCGTCGGGATGCCCATGTGGATGGTCGCCAGCGCGGTCTGCGCCAGCGTCGTGATGAACAGGTAGAACCAGCGCCGGGGTGACGGTGAGGGAGAGGGTGTCACGTGTGGTGAGATTTGCGTCTACCGGACCGAAGGGCTAGTTTGATGCTGACTCATGAAACCGGAAACCGATCTGCTGCGTGAGCTGCCCTCCGTGGACCGCATCATGAATCACCCCGCCGCGGCACCGTTGCTGGAGCGGTTCAGCCGGCCGTTCGTGACGGCGACCCTGCGCGGCCTCATGGATGAATTGAGGCAGGTCATACGCTCCGGCGGCGACCTTCCGCCCGACCGGTTGCACGACGAATCTATCATAACCGACCTGGAAAAGAAGCTGGCCCGGGCGGCGCGCCCCGGCATGGTGCGGGTGGTGAACGCCTCGGGCACCATCCTGCACACGAACCTGGGCCGGGCTCTGCTCTCGGAGGCCGCGGCCGCGGCGGTGGGCCTCGCCGCGCGCCACCCCGTGAACCTGGAGTTCGACCTCGGACACGGCAAACGAGGCCAGCGCGAGGCGGGCATCGAGGCACTGCTGCGGGAGCTGACCGGGGCCGAGGCCGCGGCGGCGGTGAACAACAACGCGGCGGCGGTGCTGCTGGGGCTCAACTCCATGGCCGAGGGCAAGCACGTCATCGTCTCGCGGGGCGAGTTGATCGAGATCGGCGGCTCCTTTCGCATCCCGGAGGTCATGGCCAAGAGCGGCGCCATCCTGCGGGAAGTGGGCACCACCAACCGCACCCACCCGCGGGACTACGCCGAAGCCATCGACGAGAACACCGGGCTGCTGCTCAAGGTGCACACCAGCAACTACCGGGTGGTGGGTTTCGCCGCGGAGGTGGAGTTGAAGGACCTCGTGGCCATCGGCCGGGAGCGCGGGGTGCCGGTGATGGAGGACCTGGGGAGCGGCGCGCTGGTGGACCTCGGCACGCTGGGGCTGCCGCGGGAACCGCTGGTGGCGGAGCGCGTCGCCATGGGCGCGGACGTGGTCACCTTCAGCGGCGACAAAATCCTCGGCGGACCCCAGGCGGGGCTCGTGGCCGGCACGAAGCACTGGATCGAGCGCATGAACCGGAACCCGCTCAAGCGTGCGCTGCGCTGCGACAAGCTCACCCTGGCGGCGCTGGAGGCGACCCTCCGGAGCTACGTCCAGTCCCCCGACCTGCTCCGGGAGATCCCCACCCTGCGCGCCTTCAGCCGCCCGCTGGACGAGATCGAGGAAAGCGGCCGGAACGCGCTGCCGCTCTTGCGGGAGCGCCTGGGACCGGACTACGAACTGGAGCTCGTGGACTGCACCTGCCAGATCGGCAGCGGCGCCCTCCCCACCGAGGAGATCCCGAGCAAGGGCATCGCCGTGCGCGGCCGCGGCATGAGCCCCGACGACGTGGCGCGCGTCTTCCGGCAGGCCGACCCGCCCGTCATCGGCCGCATTCACGACGACCGCTTCATCCTCGACCTGAGGAGCGCCGGCGACCCCATGTCATTGGTTCCCAACCTCCAACAACCGCATGAACAGGGAGGACCTCCGCGCCGGATTCGCGGCGCCACCGGCGGCCGGCGAGAGCCCAAAAGCACCCGCCATGGTTGAGCGAGTCACGCGAACCGCACCGCGTGCCCGCTGACGCACCCCGAATTCCAGAACCATGCCGTACATCATCGGAACCGCCGGACACATCGACCACGGCAAGACGAGCCTCATCAAGGCCCTTACCGGCGCGGACACGGACCGCCTCAAGGAGGAGAAGGAGCGCGGCATCTCCATCGACCTGGGCTTCGCGCACCTGCCGCTGCCCGACGGCGGCGAGGCCGGCATCGTCGACGTGCCCGGCCATGAGCGCTTCATCCGCAACATGCTCGCCGGTGCCCACGGCATCGACCTCGTGCTGTTCACGGTGGCCGCGGACGACGGCGTGATGCCGCAGACCGAGGAACACCTGGACATCGTCCACCTGCTGGGCGTGCGCACCGCCCTGTTCGTCATCACCAAGGTGGACCTGGTGTCCGAGGCGCGGGTGCGCGAGGTGGAGGAGGAGATCGAGATCCTCACCTTCGAGACCGCGCTGGAAGGCTCGCCGGTGGTGCATTTCTCGGCGGTATCCGGGCACGGGCTGGAACAGGTGCGAAGCGGCATCCACGCGCTGCTGGAGCGCATCGACCGGCCCGCCCCCAGCGGGTTCTTCCGGCTCCCGGTGGACCGGGTGTTCGTGCTCCAGGGCCACGGGGTCATCGTCACCGGCACCGGGCTGGCGGGGGAAGTGCGCACGGGCGACCACGTGCACGCGGTTCCCGGCGGGCAGAAGTTCCGGGTGCGCAGCATCCAGGTGCACGGACACTCGGTGGAAGCCGCGGGCTGGGGCCAACGCGTGGCCCTCAACCTGACGGGTCAGGAGCGCGGCGCCCTGGAACGCGGCCACATGATCTGCCACGAGGAGCTGACCCTGGCGTCGACGCGGTTCGACGCGCACCTGGAGGTGCGCCCCGCGGCCGCCAAGGGCATCAAGAACCACCAGCGCGTGCGCATCCACCTGGGAACCGCCGAGCGCATGGGCAAGCTCGTCTTCCTGGGGGACATCGAGAAGGTCGAGCCCAAGGAGACGGTCTACTGCCAGGTGCTGCTCACCGAACCGCTGCTGGTGATGCGCGGCGACCACTTCATCGTGCGCGACGAGACCGCCCAAAAGACCCTGGGCGGGGGCGAGGTGGTGGACCCGCGGGCACGACGCCACCGGCGCCGGGAGCAGGACGTGGAGCAGCGCCTCCACACGCTGCACCAGGGCGACACGCCCGACATGATCCGGAGCTTTCTGGAGGGTGACGCCGGCCTCGCCACCAGCCTCGACGCCATCGGCCAGTTCCTCAACCTGAAGCGCGACGAGACCCGCGCATGGCTGGAGCGCACCGAGGGACTGCGTGCCTTCGATTCCGAGCGCGAGCGCGTCTACACCACCGAGGGGAAATGGCACCGTTTCCGCGAGCGGCTGCGCACGGCCCTGGAGGAGTTTCACCAAGGCCATCCGCTGGCGCCGGGCATGGACCTGGAGGAGGTGCGGGCGCGGCTCGCCGGGGGCGTGTCGGCACGGCTCTTCCGCGACCTGGCGGACCTTTTGTCGAGCGAGGGCGTGTGCGTCCGCGAAGGCAACCACCTGCGCCTGCCCGGCCACCGCGTGGAGATGGGAGCGCGGGAGAAGTCGCTGTCCGTGGAGATAACCGCCGCGCTGGGCAAGAATCCTCTGGCCCCGCCCTACCTGAAGGAGCTGGAGAAGGCGCTGGGGGCGGAGCGCCCGAAACTGAACGAGGTCATACGAGTGATGGAGCGGCAGGGAGAGATCGTTCGGGTGACCACCGAACTCTATTACCTCAAGGATTCGATTGACAGGATCAAGGCCGATTTATATAGCTATTTCGAGACCCACGAGGAGATGAGCGCGGCGACCTTTCGAGACATCCTGCAATCGAGCCGCAAGTACACCATTCCCGTGCTGGAGCACTTCGACCGCACCGGCGTGACCATGCGGGTGGGCGATGTGAGAAAGCTCAAGCCGGGGAGAAGCTGAGAGACACGATAGATATCAACCGCGGCCGAGCGCGAACGGAACCGGGCGGCGGTCCGCCATCAACACCCGAAGGAGCCTGAAATGGCCATGGAACCCATCCGCCTGACGCAGGAAGTCAAGGCCGCCGGTTGAGCTGCCAAGCTCGGCCCCGCCGACCTGGTGCAGGTCCTGCACCAACTGCCCAAATTCGCATCCCCTGATCTGCTGGTAGGAACCGAGACGGCGGACGACGCCGGCGTGTTCCAGTTGCGTCCCGATCTGGCCATCGTCAACACGGTGGACTTCTTCACGCCCATCGTCGACGACCCCTACATGTTCGGCCAGATCGCCGCCACCAACTCCTTGAGCGACGTTTACGCCATGGGTGGCGTGCCCGTCACGGCCCTCAACATCGTCTGCTTCCCCAAGGGGAAGATGGACATCGAGGTGCTGGGCGAGGTGCTGCGCGGCGGCGCCGACAAGGTGAAGGAGTCCGGCGCCGTCGTCGTCGGCGGCCACTCCATCATCGACGAGGAGATCAAGTACGGGCTGGCGGTGACCGGCACCGTGCACCCGGATCGCATCCTGCGCAACATCGGCGCCCATGAGGGCGACGTGCTGGTTCTTACCAAGGCCCTGGGCACCGGCATCGCCACCACCGCCGTCAAGCGCGGCAACGTCTCCCAGGCGAGCATCGACCAGGCCATTGCCTCCATGGCCGCCCTCAACAAGTACGCCGCCGAAGTCATGGGAGACTTCGACGTCCACGCCTGTTCCGACATCACCGGCTACGGCCTCCTGGGCCACGGGCTGGAGATGACCCTCGACGGCAGCGTCAGCATCACCTTCGAGGCCGCCCGGCTGCCCGTTCTCCCGGACGTCGCCCAACTCGCCGAAGCCGGCGGCAACCTCACAGGCGGCTGCAAGCGCAACCGCGAATGGCTCGACGACAAGACCATCATCGGCGACAGCGTCTCCGACGCCCTCGCGGAAGTCGCCCTCGACCCCCAGACCTCCGGCGGCCTGCTCATCGCCGTGGCGGAAAAGGACGGCGAGGCGCTGGTCAAGGCGCTGGTGGACCGCGACGTACCCGCGGCCGCCATCGTCGGGCATGTGACCGGGCGGGAGGAGTATGGGGTGCGGTTGGCGTGACGAGAACCGTCATCGTCCAAGTGCGGGCTGCGCGGGGGAGCCCGTTGTTGACTCGAACCTGGTAAGGCCATATAAGTTAGTTATGGCCATAACTTCAATCAAATCGACCTATTCGCTGGACGTGGAATCCGTACGTGCCCTGGAGGCGTTGGCGAAACGCTGGAGTGTATCCAAAACCGAAGTGTTGCGGCGGGCCATTCGGATAGCGGCAAACGAAGATGTCCCGCCTCAGAATGTTGCACTGGACGCTCTCGACCGGCTGCAGGCCTCTTTGCGAGAGCGGAACGTCGATACAGCCCAGTGGTTGAGAGACCTCAAAGCCGAGCGTCGGGCTACAGCGCGGCGGCTGCGCTTCCGATGATCCATCTGGACACCAGTTTCCTCATTGGTGCGCTCGATCAGGGGTCGCCTCAAGACCGCAGCCTGCGCAGGTGGGTCGGGGACGGCGAGACACTGGCCGTGAGCGCCGTCGCCTGGTCGGAATTCCTGTGTGGCCCGTTTACCCGAGCGGACCTGGAGTTGGCGAGGCAGGTGATTGGTATTTACAGGGACTTCACACCGGATCACGCGGCGATAGCCGCTCGCTTGTTCAGTGAGGCCGGAAGGCGACGTGGGTCGTTGCCGGACTGCATGATTGCGGCGTCGGCAATGGCCGACAGCGCACCCATCGCCACCGCGAATGAGGCGGACTTTCGCCGCTTCGAAGACGCCGGGCTGATCCTGGCGGGTTGAAGGCGCTCGCGCTCGAACCAAAGCAATGAGTGCGCTGCCGTAGTCCCCGTTCAGCCAATCAGTAACGCCCGGAAATCGTTAACGTTGGTCCACGTCGGGCCCGTCACCACCAAGTCCTCCAGTCTTCGGAAGAATTCGTAGCTGTCGTGCCCGGCGAGCATTGCCCGGGCGTCCATTCCGGCGGCGCGGGCGCGGGCCAGTGTGTCGGGGCCGATGGTGGCGCCGGCGGCGGCCGCGGAACCGTCGATGCCGTCGGTATCGCAGGCGATGGCGTGAACGTTGGGGGCGCCGTCGAGGGCCACGGCCAAGGACAGCAGGTACTCGAGGTTGGGGCCGCCGGTGCCACCCGGGGCGTCGAGCGTGACCGTGGCTTCGCCGCCGGAGATGAGCACGCCAGGTGCGTGTTGGCGGGCCAAGCCCGCGTGCATAACTCCGAGGTCGCACGCCTCTCCCTGAAGATCATCTCCCAGATTCATCACGTTGAGATTCAGCGCGCGGGCCCTGGCGGCGGCCGCGGCCAACGCGTCGGAAGGCCGCGCGACGATAGTGTAGCCGGTCCGGACGAGACGGGGGTCGCCGGGCTTCACGGTTTCCCATCCACCCTGCTCCAGAGCTCTTCTCGCAATTTCCGGTAGAACAACTTGGTACTGGCCGGCTATGGCCAGCGCCTCGGCGCAGGTGGTGGGGTCGGGGACGGTGGGGCCGGAGCCGATGACCGCCGGGTCGTCTCCGGGCACGTCCGAGATGGCGAGGGTCACGACCCGGGCCGGCGCCGCGGCGGCGGCGAGGCGTCCGCCCTTGATGGCGGAGAGGTGCTTCCGCAGACAATTCATCTCGGCGATGGGAGCGCCGGCCTCCAACAGCGCGCGATTGACGGCTTGCTTGTCGGGCAGGCTCAGGCCCGGTTGCGGCCCCACCAGCAGCGCGGACGCGCCCCCGGAAACAAGGAACAGCAGCAGGTCGTCGGGCCCGAGGCGGACAGCGGCCGAGAGGAAGCGCGAGGCGGCGCCCTGCCCTGCGGCGTCGGGCAACGGATGGCCCGCTTCGACCACCTCGATGCGTTGACACTCGACCCCGTGACCGTATCGCGTGACCGCGATGCCCTCGATGGCGCCCGGCCAGTTCTGCTCGACGGCCCGAGCCATGGCCGCGGCCGCCTTGCCCGCCGCCAGCACCAGGGTGCGCCCTGGGGGCGGCGCGGGCAGATGCGGCGGCACGACATGGGCTGGATCGGCGGCGGCGACCGCGGTGTCGAAGAGGCCGCGGAGGAGGACCCTCTCGTCCATTCGGCTTACCGCCGCACCGTCCCGCGCCGCGCGACGACGATGCCCCCGAGAACCGCTACGGCGCCCAGCGCCTGCTGTGTGCCGAGGCGTTCGTCGAACAGGAGCCAGGCGGCGGTGGCGGCCACGATCGGCTGCATCAGCAGACTCACGGAGACGAACGACGCCGGCAGATGCGCCAACGCCCATGCGATCAGGCTCTGGCCGAGCACTTGCGGGCCAACGGCCAGCGCGACCAGAACGGCCCAGCCCGCGGGCGTTGTGACGGCCATGGCCTCACCGCTCAGGAGCGCCACCCCCAAAGTGAGCATGACGCACACCGGCATGGCGTGGATCATGATCGTGAGCGTGGAAAAGCGCTGCCGCAGGCGTTCGACCGTCAACTGGTACCCAGCGTAGAACAGGGCGGTCAGCAATCCCAGCAGGTCGCCCACGAAGCGCGTGCGGCTGAGCGCGAGACTTGCGCCCGAGAGCGCGCCGATCCCCGCCATGGCCGTCACAAGGCCGACCATGAACGTCCCGGTGACGCGGGTACGGAACAGGAGCCATCCGCCCAGGACGACGAATGCCGGGGTCACGTTCAAGAGCAGGGTGGCGTTGGCCACGCTGGTCATGTGAATCGAGTAGTGCCACGCCGCCATGTCACCGGCGAAACAAGCACCCGCCAGAGCCATCAGCAGGTAAACCGTCGGGCCGGCAGGCTTATCGCGGGCAACGCGCCGGGCGTCGCCGGGCACGACTAGCGCAAGAGCCCAGTAGACAGGCAGCGCCAGCAGGAAACGGTAGAACGCCGTCGGGCTCGGACCCACTTCGCTCAGGCGCACGAGGATGGGAGCGAAAGCCGTGACGACGGCGCCGACGAACAGCGCCAGGACGGAAAGCCGTTCGGTACGAAGCAGCGCGGCGGACCCATTCAAAGGAATGCCGGTTGGGCTTGTTCGAGGTATTCAGCGGGAAGGATGAATGTCGGGGAGAGGGAGGTCACCCTCTCCCCGACCCATGTTGTTGGAGCCGACGGTGGCCTACTTCTTGGCCTTCCGAACCAGGAAGCCCAGCGAGTCCTTGGACTCCTGGGGCATACCGAGAATGGTCTCGACGTGCGACGCGATTTCCTTCGGCGAGACGTAGTTGATGATGAGTTTCACCTTCTTCGCTTCCGCGAGGAAAGCGGGATCCTGCAGCGTCTTGCGGAAGCCTTCCCTCAAGGTCGCGAGCCGGTCGGCGGGCACACCCGGCGGGGCCACGAAGGGCCGCTGGAACTCATACTGGCCACCCCATGCCTTGTAGGTGGCGAGTCCCTTTTTTCCGCCGCGCTTCTCCACCAGTTCGAAGACCAAATGCGAGTCCTTGAGTTCCGGATCGTCCTTGTGAGTCACGAGCACCGGGATCATCCGGTCGTCGCCCTTGGCATCGAGCATGCCCCGCGCCGTCACCCGCATGGACTCCCAACCCCAGCAGGCGCCCGCGACTTCCTTGCTCTGCATGGCAATACGCGACGTGGCGGTTCCCGAGTAACCCGAGACGACCTCGAAGTTTGTGCCCGCGGTCTGGTTAAGCAGCTTCGGCATGTCGACCCCGGTGGAGCCGGTCCGAGTGCCGCCCATCTTGATCTTCTTATTGGGATCGGTGATCTCCGCGATCCCCTTGACGCCGGACCATCCCATGAAGGCGCACGTGGGATTGCCCTTGACCGGAGCGCCGATCCAGCCCAGCTCTTTCGGCTTGATCTGTGTCTTGGGATCACCCAGGGCCCGAGTGAGCACGAAGCCGCTGTTCCACACGCCCAGGACGGTCCCGTCCCGCTTCGCTCTCCTCTGGATGTAGTTGGCCGAAACCAGACTGCCGGCACCGGTCATGTTCTGCACGATAAAATTCGGGTTTCCCGGAACGTGCTTGCCCATGTGGCGCACGACCTGCCGGGTGTAAGTGTCGTAACCGCCGCCGGGCGCGTAGCCGACGACGACCCGGATGGTCTTGCCCTTGAAGAAATCGGCGGCCACGGCCGTGCCGCCCGCGACCAGGCCGAGCGCCGCCACCAGTGCGACTGCCAATCCTGTCTTCCTGATCATAAAAACCCCCTTAGGTTGAATTTGCCCCAAAATAAATCCCGCATTGTCGCACATCGGGTAAAACAATGCCAACCGTCGAGCCGTTCCACGCGCATTCTGTTTCCCGCCGGCGGTTTGTGCTAGTTCGTGTACCCCAAGGGAGGTTTGCCATGCCAACACTGAACGTCGGCGACGCCGACATCTACTACGAGGTCCAGGGCGACGGGCCTCCTTTCGTCTTCATCTCGGAAACCGCGTGCGACGGCGACGTGTGGAACATCTTCCAGGTGCCCGAGTTCTCGCGCGACCACCGCACCATCATCACGGATTTCCGCGGCACCGGACGCTCCACCCGGACGCCCATGCGCTACACCACGCGCATGTTCGCCGACGACATCGCGGCGGTCATGGACCACCTCGACGCCACCGGCGCCATCGTGTGCGGCCATTCCATGGGCGGCCGGGTGGCGCAGTTGCTCGCCCTGGAGCACCCCGCACGGGTCAAGAAACTCATCCTCGCCTCGTCGGGGGCATCGCATCCCGACGCCAGGGGAATCCCGCTGCGCATCGCCACGGAGATGGTGGAGATGGGCTACGAGAAATACGTGCGCGAGCACACCATCGAGGTGGGCTGGACCGAGCAGTACCAGAAGGAGCACCCGGACGAGATCGAGCACTGCCTCAAGGTGCGCATGGCCAACCTGTCGTCGGTGGAGTGCTATTTCCGGCACGTCATCGCGCGCCAGGAGCACGACACCAGCGAACGCCTGAAGGACATCCAAGTGCCGGCGCTGGTGCTGGTGGGTGACGACGACCACGCGGTGGTGAGCGACATGTCGCACCGCAAGGGAGCGGACATCCTGGCAACCGGCATCCCCAACGCCAGGCTGGTGGTGCTGCCGGGAGAGCGGCACAGCTACTTCTTCACGAACCCGGAGGTCGCGCACACGGCGGTCCGGGAGTTCCTCAAGGACTGAGAGCCCTCTATAGGGTGCGAGGCATGCGGGGGCGACCGCCGGTCGCCCCTACCCAAGATCGTTCCGGCGTATTCCCTGTGGCGTCATGCGTGGCGCGCGGCCAGGTCGTCGAGGCGGCCTTCGAGCCAGCGGGTGCTGACCTTGCCGCTGACGTAGTCCGGCTCATCCATGACCGCCACCAGGAACGGGATGGTGGTGTCGATGCCGGCGGCGGCGAACTGGGTGAGGGACTGCTTCATGCGCGCCACCGCCTGTTCGCGGTCGTCGGCATGGACGATGAGCTTGGCCAGCAGCGAATCGTAGAACGGCGGCACCCGGTAACCCGGGAAGCACTGGGTATCCACCCGAATGCCCGGCCCCTGGGGCGGACTCCACTCGGTGAGCACGCCGGGGCACGGCCGGAACCCCTGCCACGGCGCCTCGGCGGTGATGCGGCACTCGATGGCGTGGCCTGCGAAACGCACATCCTCCTGCGAGAAGGACAGGCGCTCGCCGCCGGCGACGCGGATCTGCTCGCGCACGAGGTCGATGCCGGTAATCATCTCGGTGACCGGATGCTCCACCTGGATACGCGTGTTCATCTCCAGGAAGAAGAAGTCCTGGCGGTCTTCGTCGTAGATGAACTCCACGGTGCCGGCGTTCTCGTACTTGATCTCCTTGGCAACCCTGTGGCCGGCCGCGCGGATGCGTTCCCGCAACTCCACCGGGATGCACGCCGCCGGCGCCTCCTCCACCACCTTCTGGTAGCGCCGTTGCAGCGAGCAGTCGCGCTCGCCCACGTGCACCACGTTGCCGAAGCGGTCGCCGATGACCTGCACCTCGATGTGGCGGGCGTTGGGGACGTAGCGCTCCATGTACAACGTGGGATCGCCGAAGGCCGCCCGGGCCTCCGCCGAAGCGGTCTCGAAGGCGGTCTGGAGCTCGCCGTCCTCCCGGACGATCTTGATGCCCTTGCCGCCGCCGCCGGCCGCGGCCTTGAGCAGCACGGGATAGCCCACTTCCGCGGCCACCTCCGCCGCGTCCTCGAAGCCGCGCACGTTGTCGGAGCCGGGAACCAGCGGGACCCCGAAGGCCCCGACCGTGGCCCGGGCCAGCAGCTTGTTGCCCATCTGGCGGATGCTGTCGGCGCGCGGCCCCACGAAGGTGACGCCATGCTTGGCGCAGGCCTCGGCCAGCTCGGACTTCTCGGCGAGGAAGCCGTAGCCCGGATGAAGGGCGTCGCAACCGGTGCCCAGGGCCGTGGCCACCAGCGCCTCGACCTTGAGGTAGCTCTCGGTGGAACGCGCCGGTCCGATGCACACGGTGCGGTTCGCGAGGCGCGCCGGCATGCTGTCGCGGTCCGCTTCGGAAACCACCGCCACCGACTCGATGCCCAGGGACTGGCAGGCTCTGATGATGCGGACCGCTATCTCGCCCCGGTTGGCGACCAGGAGACGGCTAACGGCCATGGGCACACTCCTCGCTAGGCATCCGGCCGCACCAGGAACAGGGTCTGGCCATGCTCGACGAACTGGCCGCTCTCGACACAGACCTCGTCGATGGTGCCGGCGGTGCCCGCGCTGACGGCGTTGAAGACCTTCATGACCTCCACGAGGCCCACGGTGGTCTCGGCGTCCACATGGCCGCCGAGCTTGATGAAGGGCGGCGCGCCGGGCTCGGGCGTGGCGTAGAACGTGCCCACCATGGGCGCGGGAATGGGAACGGTGCCCTCCTTGACGGTGACGGCTTGGGCCGCGGGGGCGGGCTCGGCGGCCGCCGGAGCGGGGGCCGCCGGCGCCGCGGCCGCGGGAGCCGCTGCCGGAGCCGCAGCCGCCGCGGGCGCGGCCTGGGCCACGCTGACGGTCGCGGGCACGCCCGACTTGCTGACCGTGAGCTTCAGGTCGCCGATCTCCAGGTCGAGATAGTCGAAGTTCGATTTCTCCACCAAGTCCAGAATCTGCAGTACTTCATCCTCGGTCAATGGCGTGTCCTCTCTTCCTGTTCCGCTGCGTTTTCCGGCGACCGCCGTGGCGGGCGTAGAGACGCGAAGGTGCTGAATTGGCGGTATTGTTAACAAGAATCCGAAACGGGCGTCAACCGCGCACGGCGCCCGCCCGAAACGGCCTGGACTCGCAAATCGAGACGTACTATTCTGACTCCCCGTCGGCGGTGGACGCCGAACATTCTCTGAACTTCAGGAGGGAGAGTCATGGGAGAGACGATCACGTTCAAGCGGCCTGACGGCAAGGAGGCATCGGGATACTACGCGGCGGCGGGCGACAATGCTCCCGGCGTGGTGGTGATCCAGGAATGGTGGGGCGTGAACGACCAGATCAGGAGCGTGGCCGACAAGCTCGCCGGTCTGGGTTACAACGCGCTGGTGCCGGACCTCTACCGGGGCGTGGTGACGGTGGAAGCGGAGGAAGCCAGCCACCTGATGCAGAACCTCGACTTCGCGGATGCCAACACGGACGTGTGCAGCGCGGCGGAGCACCTGAAGCAGAGCTGCCCCAAGGTGGGGGTCATCGGGTTCTGCATGGGCGGCGCCCTGACGGTGCTGGCGGCGGTGTACTCCAAGGCCACGGACGCGGCCTGCTGCTGGTACGGCGTTCCCCCGGCGGAAGCGGCCGACACGCGCACCATCGCCATGCCGTTCCAGGGGCACTTCGCGCTGGAGGACGGCTTCTTCACGCCGGACCAGGTGGATGCCCTGGAAGAGCGCCTCAAGGAAGGCAACGTCACCCACGAGATCTTCCGCTACCAGGCCAAGCACGCCTTCGGGAACGAAACCGGGGGGAACTACGACGCCGAGGCCTGCAAGCTGGCGTGGGACCGGAGCACGGAGTTTCTGGCACAAAGCCTCAAGTAGCCGGCTGACCGGTTCTCTCCACGAAGCGTAGTCCGGCAGGGGAAGAGACTCCTACCGGACTACGCCTCCGGCCAATCCGGCCCGCGCGGAAGAGAAGAAGCGAGCATTCGGTTCCCGCCGCCGCGGGAAGGAGACCGCCATGGCAAGTTTCCCGATCATCGATGCCGACGGCCACGTGCAGGAGAAGTTCGCACCGTGGGAGGACCTGCTGGAGGGGCCGTACAAGAAGAAGGCGCCCCGTGTGGTGAAGGCAGACGGCCGCGATCAACTGCTCATGGAGGGGCGCATCTGGGCCAAGCCCTCGGGGGTCGGCTGTGGCATCGGCGCGGTGCCCCACAACCGCGCGCCGCAGCCCACCACGGGCATGTGGGACCCGGTGCAGCGCCTGAAGGACATGGACCTGGAACAGATCGCCATCTCGGTGAACTTCGGCACCACCGTGTTCCTGAGCCTGCCGTTCCTGGAGGACAAGGACTACGCCTGCGCCGTGTCCAAGGCCTACAACAACTGGCTCCACGAGTACTGCGGCCACGCGCCCGAACGGCTCAAGGGCGTCGCCCTGGTGCCCATGCAGGATCCGGTGGAGGCCGCGGCCGAGTTGCGCCGCTGCGTGAACGAGCTCGGCTTCGTGGCCGTGGCCACCGCCGCCCACTCCGCCGGGCGCAACCTCGACCATCCCGACTTCGACCCGTTCTACGCCGCCGCCGAGGAGCTAGGCGTGCCGGTCTGCGTCCACGTCGGCTCGGGCCGGCCCGCGGCCGCCGCCGACCGCTTCGACAACGCCCTGTTCGTGCACGCCACCACGCATCCCTTCGAGCAGATGATCGGCGTCATGTGCGTCATCGGCGGCGGCGTGCTGGAGAAGTTCCCCAAGCTCAAGGTGGCGTTCCTCGAAGCCGGCGCCGGCTGGGTGCCCTTCTGGATGGAGCGGCTGGACGAGCACTACGAGTACATGCAGGCGGCTGTGCCGCTGCTGACCATGCCGCCAAGCGAGTACGTCCGGCGGCGCGACGTCTACTTCTCCTTCGAACCCGACGAGACCACCCTGCCCTACGTCATGGACTTCATCGGCGACGACCGGCTGGTGTTCGCCTCGGACTACAACCACGGCGATTGCAAGTTCCCCAACGTGGTCAAGGAGATTCTGGCGCGGGACGACATCGCCGCCGACGCCCTGCCCAAGATCATGGGAGAGAACGCGCGGCGCCTCTACGACCTCGCGCCGAACTGAAAGCCGAACCGATCGCCTACAGCGCGCCGAGCACGGCGCCCCGAACCGCGGAGACGAGCCATGACCGTGACCCCGAGAACAATCGACGCCGACGCCCACGTCGTTGAAACGCCCTTCACCTGGGAGTTCATGACCGAGCAGGAACGTGCGCACGCGCCCTTTGCGGTCAAGCAGGAAGGCGGCCCCGAGTACTGGGTGGTGGACGACCGGCTGCACGTCAAGAACAACAACATCGGTCCCAACACCTCCGCCGACCAGCGCGAGATGCGCGACATCGACGCCCGGGTCAAGCACATGGACGAGTTGGAAGTGGACGTGCAGGTGCTCTACCCCACGCTGATGCTGCGGCCCTGCACCCAGAACCGGGCCACCGAACTGGCCATGTGCAAGAGCTACAACCGCTGGCTCGCCGAGGTCTGGAAGAAGGGCCAGGGCCGGCTCCGGTGGGTGTGCATGCCGCCCCTGCTCTCCATGGACGCGCTGCGCGGCGAGTTGGAGTTCGCCAAGGACAACGGCGCCTGCGGCATCTTCATGCGCGGGGTCGAGCACGAGAAGCGGCTGAGCAACCCCGACCTGTTCCCGCTGTACGAGATCGCCACCGAGTTGGACCTCCCCATCTGCGTCCACGCCGGCACCAACAGCACCGCCATCCACGACCTCTACGAGGGCGAAACCGGCTTCTCGCGCTTCAAGCTGCCGGTGGTGGGGACCTTCCACTCACTGCTGATGGACGGGACCCCGGCGCTCTTCCCCAAGATCCGCTGGGGCTTCGTCGAGGTCAGCGCCCAGTGGGTGCCCTATGCCCTGAACGACCTGCGGCTCCGCTTGGAGAAGCTCGGGAAGCCAATCCCCGCCAACATCATGGCCGAGAACCACATGTACGTGGCATGCCAGACCAGCGACGACCTGCCGGTGATCCTCAAGGACGCGGGCGAGGACAACCTCGTCATCGGCACCGACTACGGCCACAACGACACCTCCAGCCAGATCGAGGCGCTGCGCATGCTCCGCAGCGAGGGCTCCGTGCCCAGCGCCATCGTCGACAAGATCCTGGGAGACAACGCGCGGGCGCTGTACGGGCTGTAGTGTCCTGATACGGCCTCGGAGCGTTCACTCCCACGGCGGCGGGCTGCCCCACTCTTCGTAGTAGGTCGTCTCGGAGGTGGGGCGGCGGGCGGTAGTGCCGAAGCGGCCCTTGGGATAGCCCAAGGGGATGCAGCAGTGCACTTCCGCTTCCGGCGGCATCTTGAAGAGGGCGCGGATGCGGTCGTTCACGGTGGGGTGGAGGGTGGTGAGCACCGATCCGATGCCCAGGGCGCGGGCGGCCAGCATGAGGTTCTGTGCCGCGGGGAGGACCGACGTGGCATGTCCGGGCGCGGTGGAGACCGCCAGCACCACGGTGGGCACGTCTTTCATGTCGTCCGCCAGCCGCATGGCCGAGAGATGCAGGTCACCCGGCTCGAAGTTCTCGGGCTGCCAACCCGCCGGGCGCTTGGCCCACCAAGCCTCGCGGTAGAGCTCCGCGAACTCCCGGATCCTCTCACGGTCCCGCACCACCAGGAAGCGGACTCTCTGCTCGTTGCGCGAGCTTGGCGCCTTGAAGGCGGCGTCCATCAGCGTGTGGATGTCCTCGTCGCTCACCGGGTCCGGTTTGAGCCGGCGGATGGCCCGCTGGGTAAACATGGCATCCCCGAGGCTCATGTCGAGCCGCGCGGGGGGTTCGAGCTTCACCATCGTCATTGCTTCGGTCCTTTCCTGGGCCGCCCCTGCCCGCCCCTGGATTCCCGCTTCCGCGGGAATGACGACTCGGGGCGCTGGCGCCAATTCTCATCCGAGCGGAGTTTTGTCACAGTCTGTTCCGCGGGTATGACGGGAAGGGACGTCCAACTACCGCCCCGTCAGCTCCCGCGCGCGGTTGAGAACGGCGAAGGAGCGCGGCGCGCCGGGCATGAGGAAGCGGAAGCCCGCCTCCACCAGCCGCTCGACGTTGTCGGCACTGGGGTGCGGGTGGCCGCAGGGGACGTTGTGCTCCTTGCAGATTTCGAGGATGCGGTTGATGTGCTCGGCCACCACGGGGTGATCGTAATCGCGCGGGTGCCCCAGTTCCTGGCTCAGGTCCCCTTCGCCGATCAGCACCACGCCGATGCCCGGCACCTCCTTGAGCATGGCCGGCAGGTTCTCGATGGCGCGCACCTCCTCGCACTGGATCACCACCAGGATCTCGCCGTCGGGGGCCAGCGGCCACACGTCCGCGCGCTTGTAGTATTCCTGTTGCGCGAGCCCCCAGTAGCGGGCGGCGCGGACGGGGGCGTCGCCGCGGATGCCCGGCGGGTCGTAGAGCGGCTGGGACGAAAGGCGCGGGTAGCGGCACGCGGAGACGGCGTTGCGCGCCTCCTCCACCGAGCTGACGTGGGGGAAGATGATGCCGTAGACGCCGATGTCGAGCACCTGTTTCGCCAGCCACTGGTTCATCTCGTTGCCGTTAGGCGGGATGCGCACCATGGGCGTCACCGCCGGCGCCAGGGTACCGCGGTCCACCACCTGCCGCCGGTCCAGCATGTACTGGAGCGCGTGCCGCAGCCCCGGAATGTCCAGCGGCGCATGCTCCATTTCGAAGGCCACCCCGTCGAGCTTCGCCCCCGCCATGGCTACGGCGGTTTCGATATCGTTGGAGGCGAAGCTGACGAAGGCCGTCTTGCCTTCCTCCAGCGCTTTGATGACTCCGTTGAGACGCGGGATTTCCGCCATGCGGTGCTCCTTGGCTCTGTGCCGGGACCGTGCTTGCAGACGAAAGGCAACACTGCTCGAATCGGCCACCTGCCCCCTGAACCCGCCGACCGCCCCCTGAACCGCCGGCCTAAGCGCTATAGCCTGTCCATCCGCCCTTTGCTAGTGTAGTTGTCCTGAACGGTCGGGGTACGGACGTACCCGCACCCATACCTGTTGGAGGTTCACTCTTGATCATCGACGCGCACGCACACTACACCACGGCGCCGGCGAAGCTTCAGTCCTTTCGCGCGCGGCAGATCGTCAACCAGGCGCGGCCTGGACCGGCGAGCCTCAACATCAGCGACGAGGAATTGGAACAGTCCATGCGCGGCCAGTTCAAGCGCATGGACGACACAGGCATCGACCGGCTGCTGTTCTCGCCGCAGGCCTCGGCCATGGGGCATCATTTCGGATCGGAGCTCATCAGCCGCTACTGGAGCGAGGCGTGCAACGACCTCATCGCGCGCATCGCCAAGCTGTGGCCGGACCGGGTGTCACCCGTGTGCCAGCTCCCCCAATCAGCCGGAGTCGACCCCAAGAACTGGGTGGAGGAGCTGGACCGCTGCGTCCGCGAACAGGGATTCATCGCCTGCAACATCAACCCCGACGTGGGCGGCGGCCGCGAGCCCCTGACCCCCTCCCTGGCGGACGAGTGGTGGTACCCCCTGTGGGAGAAGATGGTGGATCTCGACATCCCTGGCACCGTGCACGCGAGCGCGTCGCTGCACCCGGCCATGCACATGACCAGTTCGTACTACATCGGGCAGCACCACAACGCCGCGGTGGAGCTGCTCAGCTCGCGCGTGTTCCAGGACTTCCCCAAGCTCAAGCTCGTCATCCCCCACGGCGGCGGGGCCGTGCCCTACCAGTGGAACCGCCACCGGGGCATGCACGTCATGGGAGGACTGGAGCCCTTCGAGGAAGCCGCCCGCCGGGTCTACTGGGACATGGCCATCTACGACACCGAGGGCATGGAGATGCTGATCAGGCGGGTCGGATCGGACCGCGTGCTCTTCGCCACCGAGATGTTCGGCGCGGTGAACGCCATCGACCCGCGGACGGGACGCAACTTCGAGGAAGTGGTGCCCCTCTTCGAGGCCGTCCCCGGCCTGAGCGACGAGGACCGCTACAACATCACCGAGGGCAACGCCAAGCGGCTGTACGGCTTGCCGTAAGCGAAACTGACCGGTGCTGCCCGGCAGCGACCGCGCGCGCCGGATTCCGGAGGACTTGAAACCCAACCCGACCGCCTTCGGGCCGGCGGACCGACGGAGACATCATGATCGACTTTCTCTTTCCCAACCACGTCATGGGCACGCATACGCTTCGGCTCGTGGCCGAATCCCAGCAGGGGGGCGGCGACGTCTTCGACATCGCGCGGCTGTGCCGCGACATCGAGCCCGGCGACAAGAAGGGCTGGGAGCGCGCCTGGCTCGACATGGCCCGGAGGACCGAGGACCTGGCCCGGGAGGCGCTGTCCAAGGGACACGAACACACCGCCATGCAGTTCTTCTTCCACGCCAACCAGTACTACCGCATGTCCGACACGCTCCTCACCATCGCCGAGAACGACGTCAGGGCCGAGCGGTTCAAGATGTGCCAGGCGAACTTCCGCGCCGCCGCGGCGCTGCACAAGCCGCCCGTGGAGGTGATCACCGTGCGTTGCGGCGACGAGGAGTACGACGGCTACTTCTGCCACCCCAAGTACCCGGCGCCGGGCAAGTGGCCCGCGGTCTTCCTCATCGGCGGCGCCGACGCCTTCGCCGAGGAGATCTTCTTCAGCGGCCGGCAGGTGCTGGAGTACGGCTGGGCGCTGCTGCTGGTGGACACGCCCGGCCGCGGCTCGTCCATGTACGTCAAGGGCATCACCACGCGGCCGGACTACGAGGTGCCCGCCAAGGCGTGCATCGACTACCTGGAGTCGCGGCCCGAGGTGGACGCCGACCGCATCGGCCTCATCGGCATCAGCATGGCCGGCTACTACGCGCCCCGGCTCGCCGCCTTCGACCCGCGCATCAAGGCGCTGGTGGGCTGGAGCGGCTGCTACAGCGTGCTGGACGACCTCTACGACTTCTGCGAACACCTCCAGCCGGTGGTGCAGCGGCTCTTGGGCGGCGTGAGCGACGCGGAGGCGCGCGAACGCCTCAAGGACTTCACCATGGAAGGCGTGGCACAGAACATCACCTGCCCGACTCTCATCACCCACGGCGCCGCCGACCGGCTCATGCGCCTGGAAGGTGCCAAGCGCCTGTACGACGAGATCGGCAGCGAGGACAAGACCCTCCAGATCTATGAAGACGTCCGGAGCGGCGGCGCCATCCATTGCAGCCACGACTACTGGGGGCACAACGTGCCGTTCATGCTGGATTGGATGCAGGAGCGGCTGTAGGTATGGCGCGAACTGGCGTGCAGGCGGACCTGTTTCCGTAAGTAAAACAACTAGTTGTGTCCTTAGCAACGAAACACAAGGTTTGACCCCCCAACGAAGGAGAAATCATGGCCAAGGGAACGGTTGTGTCGATACAGATCGCCAAGGACGCCAAGGGCGACATGGAGAGTCTTCAGGAGGTCCTCGCGATTGAGGGCAAGGGCCTCGAAGGAGACCGTTACTGCAATCAGGCGGGCAGCTACTCGCACAACCCCGGTCCGGACCGGGAGGTGACACTCATCGAGGCGGAAGCGCTCGAAGCCATGGAGCGGGACTATGGCACCACGCTGGACCCCAAGGACAGCCGCCGCAACATCACCACCCGCGGCGTTGCCCTCAACCACCTGGTGTTGGGCCGCGAGTTCTCCGTGGGCGAGGTGCGGATGCGCGGGCTGCGCGTGTGCGAGCCCTGCGTCAACCTCGTCAAGCTCACCGGCAAGAACGTGATGCAGGGGCTGGTTCACCGGGGCGGCGTGCGCGCCCAGGTGCTCAACAGCGGCACCATCCGCGTGGGCGACACCGTGGAATGGGATACGGAAGGCGCCTATGCGCCTGACCTCCCGGGCACCACGAGAAGGACCGCCGCGGGGTAGCGGGACTCACGCCCCAGACCCGTTATTCCCCGAGCACGACGAACAGGTCGTCGGTGCGGTAGCGCTCCGGGGTGAGACCCTGCTCATAGGCGTAGTCGAGAAACGCCTCGACGGTGCGGCCGTCGTCCTCCAGGGAGTAGCTCCAGGGGTCTCTCGGGTGTCCCGGGCCGCCGCTCAGGACCTCCACTTGTTCCGGGGCAAGCGACTCCCACCACTCCTCCTCCTCGGAGGCCAGGATGTACCGGGAGCGTGGCTCGCCGCCGCGGTTCCCCAACGTCCTGGCGCGAAGAAACGCTTCGTATAAGCCTTGGCACAGGTCCTCGTGCCGCTCGGCCACATCCTGCCACAACGCAACAGTGTGCATGATGGGAAAGCAGCCGGTGCGCGCGTAGTAGTCCACTTCGAGCTGGCGGGTGTCCTCGCCCAGCAGACGCCGCACGCCCGCGGCCTCTCGTGCCGTGGCGCTCACGGTAGAGGCCTCGATCATCGCGTCGATGTCGCCCCGCACCAGCAACTCCTCAAGACTCTCACCGGAACGCACCACCTCCACGTCAAGCCTGTTGCGCACTTCGTCACGCAACGGCACGTCCACCGTCACCACCCAGGTGATGTCGTTCAAATCGACGCCGTAATCGTGCTGCAGCAGCGCCCGGGCCCACAGGCCCGCGCTCAGGTTGAGGCGCCGCACGCCGACCCGCCGGCCCGCGAGATCCGCTGGCGACCCGATCCCGGCCGCGCCCCGGCAGAAGATGTAGGGATGGCGGAAGCGGCGGTAGTGAAAGACCGGAACGGCGACGAGCGGAACGCCTTGCGAGCGCGCGGTCACGAACGGCGCCATGCCCATCTCACAGATGTCGAAGGCCTTGTCGTCGAGCATGCGCAGGGTGCGCGGGTACTGGTAGTCGCCGAGAATACCGGTGGACGGGAACGGATCGGGTACGATCTCGATGTCGTAGCCGGCCACCGTCACGCGTCCTTCCAGCAACGGACGCGTGCGCTTGTATTCGCCACAGGACAGGGTCAGTCGCGGTTGCATGATGTCGTTGATACGCAAATGGCGTGTACGCCCGCAAGCGTTGTTCCCGCGGGTCAGCGTGTGTCAACGCTCATGAGGCAGAGACGCCTCGTATCGTCAATCCCGCGAAACAGTCTGTGTCAACACTCCACTTGGTCACGACCCGGCAGCGCCCCCCGAGTCGTCATTCCCGCGAAAGCTTGCCCTCGACCCCGATCGGGGGCGGGAATCCAGGGGTGGAGAGGGGCGAAATGGGCGTATTCCCCGCCTCCCCGCCTGGATTCCCGCTTTCGCGGGAATGACGACTCGGGGGGTTTGGCGCCAATTCTTGTCCGGGCGACGCTTTGGCACGGCCTGGTTCGCGGGAATGACG
>JAPOPM010000101.1 GCA_026712905.1 Deltaproteobacteria bacterium | reverse complement strand
TGCGAGGCGGGTAGTAGAAAGCGTGGGCCGACAGCCCTTCGGCGGTGGGGAACTCGATGGCTTCCGCTTCCGAAATGTAGCCCGGGTCGACGGTGGTCTCCGTCGCCCGTTTCAGCACCTCTTCGGCGCCCGTGTCCGGGTTCCACAGGCTGAGCCGGGTCGGCTCCGAACGGGTGGCCCCGATCAAGGCGAGGCGGCCGCCCAGGGACTGGGGCAGCCCGGGGTGCGAGAACGGCGTCGGCAGAGTCTCCAGGCCGGCCTCGGTGACGACGGCGAGCCGTCCTACGCCGCCCTCGATCACCCGGCACACAAGGAGGCCGTCGGCCAGAAATCCGAAACTCCGCATGCCGAACTGCCACAGGGGCAGGCCGAACTCCGCCCGCCGGGGACACAGGGGCTCTCGCGCGCCGTCGCGCCAGCGGTACAGGTTCCACCAGCCGGTGGAATCGTCGACGAAGTGGAGCATCCCGTCCGGCGACCACTCCGGTTGAAAAACAGAGACGTCGGCTCCGCCGGCAACCTGGCGCGCATTCGCCAGGCCGCCGTCCGCGGCCATGTCGGCCAGCCACAAGAAGGTGCCGTCCCATGGCATGTTGGGGTGATCCCAGGACAGCCAGGCGAGTTGCCGGCCGTCCGGAGAGAGGCGTGGCGCGGCGTAGAAGTCGCCCCCGGACGCCACGACGCGAACCTCGTCGCCGTCGCCTTCCAGCTCCAGCGCCACCAGGGCGTTCACGGGCTCCCCGCCGTCGCGATGGTGTTCGCGCACGCACACCGCCCGACCGGCCGACGGATCCAGGTCGAAGTCGGCGTAGCGGAGCGGACCCTCGGGAGTTATGGGACGCGGGTCGGCGCCGTCCTCCAGGCGGTACACGCGTTGATCGGCGAAGTTGGCGAAGAGCACGACGCCGTTCCGCACGCCCAGGGCGCCGCCGCCGTACTCGTGGGCGCGGGTGCGCACGTTGAACGGGGCCGGCGTGAGGTCGGTGACGGCGCCGCTGCCGGTCCGGCGCACGAGGACACTCCGTCCCGCCTCGGAGGGTCGGGACTCGAGCCAGTAGAGGCTCTCCCCGTCGGCCTTCAGGCTGCCGATCCCCACCGCACCCTCGGTCATCATGCGGGCCGTGATGGGGCTCTCCCAGGTGCCGAAGGGGGCGGTCGTGGATCTCACCCCCACAACCGCTCGCTCGCCAGCCGCGCCCCCTCCGACATGGCCTGGAACTTGGCCCAGACGATGGCGGGGTGGATCTCAGGGACCTCCAGGGCCTGGGTGCCGAAGCCGCAGTCGCTGCCGGCGATGACGTTTTCGCGGCCCACTACGCCGGCGAAGCGTTCGAGGCGCTGGGCGATGAGCTCGGGGTGCTCCACCACCACCGACGACTGGGTGATGACGCCGGGGATGATGAGCTTGCCGTCGGGCAGCTTGATGTCCTTCCAAATGGTCCACTCGTGCTCGTGGCGCGGGTTGGAGGCCTCGAAGGAGAAGGCGCCGGCGCGGATCTTGAGGACGATGTCGATGTAGTCCTTCATCTCCATGTCGTGGACTCGGGGGCCCATGTTGATGCCGTAGCAGGTGTGGTAGCGCACCCGGTCCTCGGGGATGTTCCGCAAGGCGTGGTTGATGGCCTCGATCTGCCCTTCGGCCCAGGCGCGGCACTGCGCCACGCTCAGGTCCGGGTTCTTGACGTAGTAGTTGATGAGCAGCGGGTCGTCGATCTGGAGCAGGAAGCCGGCGTCGACGATGGCTTGGTATTCCACGCTGAGGGCTTCGGCGATGGCGAACAGGAGCTCCTCGTCGCTCTTGTAGTACTCGTTCTCCTGGTTGCCGGCCACGTCGCAGGGGGAGATGGCCGGCACGAAGGCCTCCGCGGCACCGGCTTCCTGCACCGCCGCCTTCAGGTTCGCCAGGTCCTGCACCACCCGCTCCTGGGCCTTGTAGGCGATGGGGCCGGTGCAGACCATCTGCATGTTGCTGGGGTTGGGCTTGGCTCCCGGCACCGGGCTGTAGTACCCGTAGTGCTCCGGGAACGCCTGCGATTCCCGGGAGTTGTCCCAAGGCGACACCCGCACCCGGCCGGTCGGGGTGAGGCCGTCGAGCCGCTGGTGGGCGTAGACCGCGAATCCGCGCTTGCTGAGCTCGCCGTCGTCGACGATGTCGACGCCGAGGTCCATCTGCAGGCGCACGATGTCGTGGACCGCGCTCAGGAGCTTGTCCTCGTACTCCGCCGGATCGACGGGCCGGCCTTCGTTCTCCGCGAGTATCATATCGATGAGCTGTCGCGGGCGCGGCAGGCTGCCGGTGTGGGTGACGAGAATGCGTTCGGTGCTGTGCAGCATGGTTACCTCCGTTCAAGCAAACGCTTGGCAATCATCATGGCGTCCCTCGACTTCGCTCCGCTACGCTCGGGACGCCATCCGGCTCGGCGGAATTCGATCAGAGTTCCCCTCTAGCCATTGTCAACCGGCTTGAACTTGTACAGTGTACGGTCCTCGGTGACGTCGTCGAAGACTACCTCCACGGGCATGTCGCAGCTCAGCTCGTCGGCCTTGCACCCCACGACATTGGTGGTCAGCCGCGGCCCCTCGTCCAGCTCCACGATCACCAGGGCGTAGGGCAGCTCTTCGGCGAAGCCCTTGTCGTAGGCCCGGTGGTAGACGCCGAAGGAGTAGATCCTGCCCTTGCCGCTCACCCGGGCCCAGGTCCACTCCGTGCTCCAGCACTGGGGGCAGGTGGCGGCCGGCGGGAACCAGTGGTGCGAGCAGGCGTCACAGCGCGGCACCAGCAGCTCGTGGCGCTTGCAGCCTTCCCAGAAGGGCTCGGATTCCACCGACGGCGGCGGCAGCGGCTTGTTGTAATCGCTCATCCCGCTTCCCTCCCCAGGATGAGCGCCGACTGGCACACGGTGTTGCCGCCGTGGCCGCTCACCAGGGCGATGTTGCAGTCCTTGACCTGCCGCTCGGGAGTGTGTTCGCGGCGCACCTGCCTCGCGCCCTCCAGCACCTGGAGCATGCCCTCGATGTGTCCCTCGGAAAGCTGGCCCCCGGAGGTGTTGGTGGGAAGCACGCCGTCGGCTTCCAGCGCCCCGGAGCCGACGAACGGCCCGCCCTCGCCCTTGGCGCAGAAGCCGTAGTCCTCGAGCTGCAGCAGCACCATGTGGGTGAAGCAGTCGTAGATCTGGGCGGTGTCCACGTCCTTGGGGCCGATGCCCGCCATCCCATAGGCCGCCTCCCCGGCCTCCTTGGCGCCGGTGGTGATCATGTTGTCGTCGGCGTACCAGCCGCTCAGGCGGTTGCCGAAGCCGAAGCCCAGGACATACGCCGGCGGCTGCCTGAGGTCCCGCGCGCGCTCCGCGCTGGTCACCACCACCGCGCCGGCGCCGTCGATGAACACGCTGCAGTCGTACAGGCACAGCGGGTCGACGATGAGCCGGGCGCTCAGGTACTCCTCCAGCGTCAGCGGCTTCTGCATGAAGGCGTGCGGGTTCTTGCGCGCATGGTTCCGGAACGCCACCGCGATGGCGCCCAACTGCGCCTTGGTGGTGCCGAAGCGCTCCATGTGGCGCCGCGCCGCCACGGCGTAGTTCACGGGCGCGCCGAACTGGCCGAACTCCGAGCCGAACTCCGAGTAGGTCCGGGGCCGGGAGGCCACCGCCTGCTTGGCCTCGGCGGTGCGGTGCGTGCGCGACCAGGTGTCGCGGCCGTAGCCCACCACCACGGTGTTGCAGACGCCCGCCTCGATGGCCATGCACGCCATGGCCACGGCCATGGTCTGGCTCGCGCCGCCGTTGGCGGTGGAGGTGCTGTAGGTGACGTTGAGGCCGAGCGCCTCGCCCACCTTCTGGTGGTGGCAGTAGACGTCGTCCGGCCCACGGGTGATGAGGCCGTCCACGTCCTCCTTCTTGAGGCCGGCGTCCTCGATGGCGTTCTTGGCCGCTACCGCGAAGAGGCCGATGGGCCCCATCTCCGGCACCTTGCCCAGGGGGCTCTGGCCGACGCCGACGATGGCGTATTTGCCGCTCAGGTTCGTGCTCATGGTTCCTCCTCTGTCTCTGCCCTTCCCGCCCGGTTTTCCGCCTACCGGCCCTTCCACACCGCCGGGCGCTTCTCGGCGAAGGCGCGGGAGCCTTCCTTCTGGTCGTCGGTGGTGGAGAGCGCCAGACCCAGCTCGCTCTCGAGCTTGAGGCCATGGTCCAGCGAGAGCTGCATGCCCTTGGTGATGGCCTCCTTGATGGCGATGACCGACAGCGGCGCGCCCAGGCAGATCTTGCGGGCGATCTCGCGCGCCACGTCCATGTAGCCGTCCACCGGCGCCACCTTGTTCACCAGCCCGATGCGGAACGCCTCGTGGGCGTCCACGGCCTCCCCGGTGAGGGACAGCTCCAACGCCTTGGCCATGCCGACGAGGCGTGGCAGGCGCTGGGTGCCGCCGCCGCCGCCGAGGCGGCCGCGGCGCACCTCGAACATGCCCAGCTTGGCGTCCTCGGCGGCGACGCGGATATCGCAGGCCAGCGCCAACTCCAGGCCGCCGCCCACGGCGTAGCCGCGGATGGCGGCGATGGTGGGCTTGTCCATCGCGGCCACCACCATGTTCTGGCCTTGATTGCCCGCCCGGCCGCGCGCCCGGCGCTTGTCGAAGAACGTGGAGTCGTCCACTTCCCGCGCCCGTTCCTTCAAGTCGAGCCCCGTGGAGAAGGCGCGCTCCCCCGCTCCCGTGATGATGCACGCCCACACGTCGGGGTCCGCGGACACCCGGCCGCACGCGTCATGCAACTCGTCCCGTGCCTTGTAGCTGATGGCGTTCATGGACTCGGGGCGGTTGATGGTGATGGTGGCCACGTGGTCGGTCACGTCATAGAGGATGTTGTCGTAGGTCATTGAAGCTCCTTGTTGCCGACCTGTTCGGAAGACACCGTGATGAGCGCGTCCGCCACCGCCAATCCGCTCCCCTCGGGGCGCACCATCACGGGGTTCATCTCCACGGCGGTAAAGCGGCCGGCGTTGTGGGCGACGAAGTCACCGAAACGGACCACGCACTGCACCAGCGCGTCCACGTCCCGCGGCTTGGCGCCGCGGATGCCGCGAAACAGGGCGGCGCCGCGCAGCTCCGTGATCATCTCGCGCACGTCGTTCTCGTCCACGGGCGCGAGCCGGAAGGCGGCGTCCTTGAACACCTCGACGTAGACGCCGCCCAGACCGAGCAGCACCAACGGACCGAACTGCACGTCATGCACCATGCCGACGATGACCTCCAGGCCGTCGGTGACCATTTCCTGCACCAGCACGCCGTCAACGCGCGACTCCGGATGCGCCGTCTTGACGTTCCGCATCACGCGCAGATAGGCCGCCTCCACCTCCTCCGCGCTCTCGGCTCCCAGATGGACCCCGCCGGCATCCGACTTGTGGGGCACGTCCGGCGACTGGACCTTGAGCGCCACCGGGAGGCCGAGGCGCGCGGCGATGTCCACCGCCTGCTCCGGGTTCTCGGCGAGCTCTTCCCGCGTCGTGACGATGCCGGTACCGGCCAGAATCCGCTTGCTTTCGTATTCGGTCAGCGCACCGGCGCGCTCGGGTGCCTCGAAATCCACCGACGTCGCGGGCGTCCGCGGACCCTTCACCCGGCGGCGGTGGGCCGCATAGTCCACCAGCCGGCGCACCGCCTTCATGCCGCCGGCCACGTCCTCCAGGATGGGCACGCCGGTGTCGGCGGAAAACGTCCGGTAGTCGCCGGTGAGGCTGTTGGAGGCGAGGGACAGGACGAACAGCGGCTTCGCCGCCTTCGTCGCGCACGCCACCGCCTGGTCGAGCAGCTTCTGCTGGCCCGCGCCGGTGGTGCGCTTGGCGCTCAGGGCCATGCCGACCAGATCGACGCCGTCGTCGTTCAGGAGCGTGTCGAGGACCGTCGTGAGATTGTCTCCGCGCTCGATGCGCGGCATGCCGACGGTGTCGATGGGGTTGCTGAAGGGGCGGTCCTCCACCCCGAGGATCTCCTGGAGCCTTCCGTTGAGGGCCGCCGACAAGGGCGGGACCTGGAGTCCCGCGGCCGCGTTCACGTCGCTGATGAGCGCCGTGGCTCCGCCGGAGATGGTGAGGAACACGACCTTGCCGCCCGCCGGCAACCGCGCGTGGAGGAACAGGCCGGCGGTCTCCACCAGCTCGTCGATGGTTTCCACCGGGGCCACCCCGGTCTCGCGGAACAGGGCCGCGTAGGCCTCCTGGCGCCCGGCCAGGGTGCCTGTGTGGGCGACGGTGGCGCGCCGGCCGGACTCGGTGCGCCCGAGCTTCAGCACCACCACGGGCTTCTTCCGGGTGGCGGCCGCCAGCACCCGCCGCAGCTTGGCGCCGTCCTTGGCCCCCTCCATGAGGCAGGCGATCACCTGCGTCTCCGGATCGTCGGCGAGGTACTCGATGTAGTCGGCCATCTCCACCACGGCCTCGTTGCCGCTGGAGATGATGTAGTTGAAGCCGATGTTCCGGCTCGCTCCCAACTCGGTGACGGCGTTGGTCAGCCCGCCGCTCTGGGAGATGAGCGAGACACCGCCGGGCACGGCGTCCTCGGGGATGGAGAAATAGGAGTTGGCGAAGCCGTACTTGAGGCTCGCCAGCCCCATGCAGCAGGGGCCGGTCACGGCCATCCCGCCAACGGCCGCCAGACGCTGAAGCTCCTCCTGGCGCCGCCGTCCGGCCGCCGTGTCGCCGTCCGCGAAGCCCTCGGCCACGACCACGCCCGAGGGTACGCCCGCGTTCACCGCTTCCTCGATGACTTCGAGCACCCGCGTAACCGGCAGCGCCACCACCACGCAGTCCGGCGTCTCCGGCAACGCGGCCACCGACGCGTAGCACGCCTTGCCGCGGATCTCGCCGTAGTTGGGATTCACCGGATAGACCGCTCCCTGGAAGCCCGACGCGAGCAGGTTCCCCAGGATCCGTCCACCGGTGCTCCCCTTGGGAGACGCGCCCACGACCGCCACGGATCGCGGCCGTAGCAGCGCCTTGAGGTTGTCGTTTCCGCTCATGTCCGTTGAAAATCAGTCACTTACCGGCGACCCGTTCGCGCTTCGCGCAGTGGATTGAGTCCGCGTGTTGGAAGCCCAAGATGCCCTTTCTCCGCAACTCCTTGAAATTCCGGAAAAAACCGCTGCCCGGATATTGGGCAATCCGCTGGGTCGCGGATGGATAGGGCGGTTTTCTGCTCGTCCGGGCATTATTCACAGGCCTTATCCACAGAAGGTGTTGTCAAATTGACATGTAATCTTGACATTGACGCCACTACACGTTCCCGCTCGGATCACCTGACCGTGGGCACGCCGGGGTCGGCGGGCTCGTGGCTGTCACGGGCGCGCACGTGGTCGTACTGGCGCGCGAACCAGCGCATGTACTCGCCGTAGGTGATGGGTTCATAACGGGGCGGATCGCCCGGCCCGTGACACGAAGGCAGACACGCCATGGGAAAGTCGTGGGTGGCGTCGAAGAAGAACGGGATGGCGTAGCGGTCACGGCCGGCGTTGCGGTTCATGACCCGGTGCGGCGTGGACAGGAACCGGTGGTTGGTCCAGCGGCGCAGCATGTCCCCGGAGTTGACCAGGAAGGTGCCGGGCACGACGGGCGCCTCCACCCACTCGCCCGAGGGCATGCCGATGGCCAGACCGGGGAGCTCCGACTGCGGCAGCATGGTGAGGAAGCTCGAATCGGTGTGGGGCGCGAGGCCGTACTGGTCGGTGTCACCCTGCTCCTCGGGCGGGTAGTGGGACAGCCGCAGGGTGTACTGGGGCTCGCGGAAGGCTGCGTCGAAGTAGTCCGGCGGCAGCTCCAGCGCCGTGGCGTAGACCGGCAGCATGCGCTTGCACAGCGCCTCCATGGCGTCGAGATACGCCACCACCGTTTCCCGGAAGCCGGGCAGGACCCGCGCGTCGGGCCACGGGTTGGCGCAACGGTAGCGCACCCCCGCCACCACGTCCGGATGATCCAGGGGCAGATCGCGCTTGAGGAAGAACGCCTCGACGAAATTGGGACGCGTGGCCGTCTCCACGCGCGAGCTGCGGGACACGTAGCCGTTGAGCGGCATGTAACCCACGTTGTGCTCGTTGCCGCGAACGGCCATTTTCCGGTCCGGCGGTTGCGCGTGGAAGCGCGCGCATTCGGTGAACACGGAGTCGATGAGCCGCCGCGGCACCCCGTGTCCGTGGATGTAGTAGAAGCCCACGCGCTCCAGGGCGTGGCGCAGTTCGGCGGCCAAGGGCGTCAACGCGCCGGGAACACCGGCGAGGTAATCGGCCAGGTCCAGCACCGGGATGCCGCTCGCCACCGCGGTGTCGAGCGCGGACTCGCGCAAAGCCTTGGCCATGCCGTTCACCCCGTGGGCAGCACCGGCATGCCCTCGGGCGCGCCGATCCGAAACGCGTTGAGCGAGCACGCCAGGCCGACGTAGCCGCCGACGATGCCGGTCAGTTCCGCCAGCCGTTGGTCCCCGAGGCGCTCCCGCAAGGCCGCGAAGGTGGCTTCGGTGACACGGTGCGGCGGCCGCAACAGCTCCTGCACGTACCGGACGAACGGGGCCTCGTCCTCGTTCAGCCCTTCGGGCGCCTTGCGGTCACGGATGGCCGCCACCGCCTCCTCGCGCACACCCGCGTCCAGGGCGTGGCCGGAGTGGGCGGCCCATTCGTACACGCAGTCCATCTCCCGGGCCACCGTGCAGATGACCAGTTCCTTCTCCTTGCGGGGGAAGTCCGAGGTGAAGAGCGAGTACCCCACCAAGTGCGCGGTGCGTGCCGCCAGGTCCGGGCAATGGAGCAGGTTGGCATAGGGCGCTCCGATGCGCTTCCGGCTCGCCATGATGGAGTCATAGTGGTGGCGCTGGTCTTCGGGTATGGCCTCCCGTTCGGTCAGCTCCGGTATGCGGGGCATGCTCGATCCTCTCCGACACGACTCACAGCGCCGGCGTGGTGGCCGGGGGCTTGCGGTGGTGCGTGGCCTGCTCGTAGGCGTAGGCGAACTGGATCATGCGCGCGTCGTCGTAGGGCCTTCCCAGGAAGGTGATGCCTCCCGGCAGGCCGTCCCGGGTGAACCCTCCGGGAGCCACTACCGACGAAACGAAAATCAGGAACGTGTTGATGTGGGGCACCCCGCGCATGTTGACCCAGGGCGGCTGAATGCCGTCGCGGATGACCGTGGGCTGGTGTTCCACCGACTTGTGCACGATGGCGTCGAGCCGGTGGTCGGCCATGACCTTCAACAGGTTGCCCATGAGCTTCTCGCGCGCCAGCAGGTACTGGTAGTGCTTGTCGGCGTCCAGGGGCGCCTTCCAGCGGTTCTGGGCGTTGTAGTGGACCTTGGCGAACTCCGGCGACGCCATGGCCTCCTGGCGCGATTCGAACGGCCGCTTCGCGCTTCTGCCGTAGTACAGCCTGAACGCCTCGTCGGCGTTGTTGGGGTTCCACGACCGCTGTGCCAGGAGCTCGTTGAGCTGCGGTATCTCCACCGGGTCCACCACCTCGGCTCCGGCGGCCTTGAGGTCCGCCACCGCCTTGTCGAAGACCTCGGTGATCTGGCGGAAATCGTCGGTGTCGGGCTCCGAGGTGTATCCCATGGGCTCCCGGAGAATTCCCAGGCGGGCGCCGCCGAGTCCCTTGGCGTCGAGGAAATCGGTGTAGCTCGGAGGGACGTGGCCGACGCCGCGAGCGGTCACCGGGTCGTCGGGGTCGTAGCCCACCATCACGTCCAACAGCTTGGCCATGTCGGTGACCGTGCGCGCCATGGGGCCCAGGGAACCGGTCATGTCGGGCCAGCCGTCGTAGACGCCGCCCCGGCTCACCAGCCCGGGCGTGGGGCGCATGCCCGCGACGCAGTTCCAGGTGGACGGCCGGCGGATGGAGGCGTAGCCTTCCTGGCCCACGGCCACGGTGGAGAAGTTGGCGGCCACGGCACCGCCCGAGCCGCCGGAGGAGCCGCCCACCGTGCGCTCGATGTCGTAGGGATTGCGGCTGGAGCCGAAGAGCGAGCCGTGGGTGTCCCCGCCCCCCAGTTCGCCCAGGGTGGCCTTGGCCAGGATGATGGCGCCGGCCTTCTTGAGCTGCTCCACCACGAAGCAGTCGCGGTCGGGGTAGTAGTCCTTGAACAGGACGCTGCCCAGGGTGGTGGGCATGCCCTTGGCGTCCCCCTGGTCCTTGAAGATGACGGGAATGCCGTGCAGCGGGCCGCCGCGGGGCGCGGCGCCGAGCCGGTCGGCCTCCTCCAGGGCGTTGGGGTTGACCGTGATGACGCAGTTCAGGGCCGGGCCGTTCTTGTCGTACGCTTCGATGCGGTCGATGTACGCCTGCACCAGTTCGCGCGGGGTCAACTGCCCCGACTCGTAGGCCTTGTGGACGGCCTCGATGGTGGTTTCCACGACGTCGAAGTTGCTCATGTGGATCTCCTGCTAAACATGCCCATCGGGCGGGAATGCCCCGCCTCCTCCCCTGGATTCCGGGTCAAGCCCGGAATGACGGTTTCGGGGTTACGCTAGAAGAACGCCAGGGTGCGCATCTCGATGCTCTCGCGGGGCGGGGCATCGGACGGCGTGTCCGGGTCGTCGAAGGCCGAGTGCAGGGTCCAGCGCGCGCGCCCGTCCTTCTCGGACTCGAAGGTCTTGAACACCACCGCTTCGTGCCGCTCCATGTGCGGGAAGTAGTACCAGTAATGGTCGGGATTGAAGGTGTAGTGGAGCGTCTCGCCGCGCCGGTCCGGGTAGATGCGCGCGGTGGGTATGGCCCCCTCCATGCCGGTGCTGCGTGCGTCGCAGATGGCCAGCGGATCCCGTATCACCGGCCGGTTGATGGGGCGCCAGGTCTGCACCACGGCGAACCGCCCCTTGAGCAACTCCTCGGCCTCGTCCGGCAGGAGGTCGCGCACCCGCTGCGGCCCCGACCAGTCCGTGTAGTCGTTGTGGGCGCCGCGCACCGGGCCGCCCACCTGCTTCGCCTCCCGCGTGGCCTCGTCGCCCGAGCGCAGCGTGTGGTCGAACACCACCACGCGCTTCGCCCCGGAGGTCTTCTTCACCAGATCCTCGGTCTCCTTGTAGTAGACCGAGCGCAGCTCCTCCTGGTCATAGAAGTCCTTCATTTGCGTGTCGTGGCGCACGAACACGAAGCCCTCGCGCTCCAGCGAAAGCTCGGCGGCCAGGAGCCGCGCATTGTGGATCGTGACCGTATGGCTCTCGTATTTGCCCCTGCGCTTGCGGTCCGCCTCCTTCTGGCTCATGCCGCCGTAGCTCGCGGGGGCTTCGGTATCCTTGTTGAGGTAGTTGACCACGCCCTGGATGCATTCCGGCTGTGCCGCCTCTTCGGGTCTCGCCATCGCGCCCTCCTTCGGATCGGGTAGTCCGTTTATTCGACTTGATTAGTCAAAACCGTAAAACCGCGCACAGTTGTCCCACAGGATCTTGCGCTTCGCCTCGTCGGACAGGTCGAGCTCCAGGAACCCTTCCACCGCGTGAGGATACTTGGAGTCGCCATGAGGGTAGTCGGTGGAGAAGACGAGTTGGTCGTAGCCGAACTCCTCGATGGTGAACCGCGCCGGGGTCTCGTCCGGCTCGATGGAAATCCAGCATTGGTCCTTGAAGTAGTCGCTGGGTTTCCGGTCCAGATCGGGCATGTAAACGTCGCCCTCCCGCTCGAAACCCTCGTCGAAGCGCCAGAGAAGCCACGGCAGCCACGAACAGTTGGCTTCCAGGAATGCCACCCGAAGCCTGGGATGACGCGCGAGCACGCCGCCGCCAACAAAGCTCCCGAGCCCCATCATCTGCTCCAAGGGCTGGGAATAGACGCGCCTCAGGCCGAAGTTGGGCTCGAACTGCTCGCCGGCCTGGGCCGCGCGGGAAGTCGTGGCTTCGTGGAACCCGATGGGGAGGGCCAACTCCTCCAGGGTATTCCACAGGGGCTCGTAGTACGGGTCGTGCAGGGGTTTGCCGTTGACGACGTTGGACCTCAGGAAGACCGTGCGGAAGCCGTACTCGCCCACCACCCGGCGGGTCTCCTCCACCGCGTCGTTGATGTCGTAGACCGAGATCATGCCGGCGCCGAACAGCCGGTTCGGATCGGCGCGGCAAAAGTCGTGGAGCCAGTCGTTGTAGGCCCGCGCAAGAGCCGCGGCGAATTGCGGCGTGTGTCCCGGAAAGGTGAGCACATGGAGGCCCCTGGTCGGAAACAGCACCGCGGCGTCGATGCCCTCCACGTCCATGGCCTCGAGCTGCACCTCACCGGTCCAGCCCCTCCCAGAGTGGTCGCGGTAGGTGTTCTGGTTCTTCTCGTAGTTGCGGCCGCGATGCTCCTCCGTGCCGGTGCGGCGCACTTCAGCCGCCTTGTCGGGGAAGCTTAGCCCCAAGTCCCGAACGTTCTCGGACGTCCGTCCCAGCGGAGCCTGTGCCTGAAACTCCGGCGGCATGTACCGAGACCACAGGTCCGTTGGTTCCATGATGTGCATGTCGCTATCGAATACCTTGAAGCCGTTCCTTGCCATGAGCTTGCCCCTTGCTTGCGGGAAGCGCACGCGCGCGGCCTGCCGGCCACGCCGCGCTCGTCCCCGATGGAAAAGAAAAGCCGCCCTCGCGGAGGGCGGCTTTCGCGTTACTGTACGGGATGAGGAATGTCGAGCTGGTAGAGGTTCCTGACGTTGGTGTAGACCAGCTTCTTCCGGATGTCCGACGGCAGGTGGCCGAGGTCGCGGTCGATGTAGCGCTTCGACTCCGGCCACGTGGAGTTGGCGTGCGGGTAGTCGTTGGACCACATGCAGTTGTCCTGGCCCCACCACTCGAAGTTGTGCCCGGCGACCGTGTCGCGGAAGAACGTGCCGTAGAACTGGTCGACGAAATACTCGCTCGGGTTCTTGGTGATGGAAATCGGGTTCTCCCCCTTGAAGCGGTTCCAGTAGTAGTCCCATTGCTGCAGCATGAACGGCATCCAGCCGATCTCGTTCTCGACGCACACGAACTTGAGCTTGGGATGGCGCTCCATGATGCCGTAGAAGATGAAGTCGAAGACCGCGTTGATGATCTCCTGGAGCTTCAGGTTGACGCTGCCGCGGTAGGGCTCGACGCCGATGCGCTTGTTCCCGAACACCGTCTGCTTGTGGTAGCCGTGGCCGGTGAGGATGTGCAGGTGCACCGGCAGTTCGAGGTCCGCGGACGCCGCCCAGAACTTCTCGTAGTGGTCGGAGCGGAACGGCAGGTCCGCGTGCGGCGCCTGCCAGATGAGCGAGCCCTTGAGCCCCGCCTTGGCGGCGCGTTCGAGCTCCGCCACCGCGTGGTCGATGTCGTACATGGAGATGGCGGCCACGCCCACCAGCCGGTTCGGCGCCACCGAGCAGTAATCCATGACCCAGTCGTTGTAGGCGCGGAACGACACTTCCTGCAGCTTGGCGTCGTCCATGGCGAAGTGCGGCAGCAGATAGGTCGGGAAAAGGACCTCCGCGCTCACGCCGTCGGTTTCCATCTCGGTGATACGCTTGTTGGGGTCCGATCCCCCCGGCTGCGTCTGGAAGCTCTCCCCCAACTTCAGTTGCGGAAAGCGGGGCACCTGGTCCTTGAAAGACTTGGGCGCCCTTTCCACCAGAGCGTCCGACGGCTCCATGACGTGGGAGTCGGACGAAATAATGACTTCGCAGCCCGCCAGTGTTCCGTTGTCGGCCATTTGTTTACCCCCTTGCGAACGTTTCAAATTTTCGCGCACTTACCCTAGCGTCTAGCATTACCGGTCTTGAGCCGTCAAGATTCGAGGCCGCGCGAAATTCCCCGGAGCCGGCCCCCCGGATTGACCGCCACTCACCATTCCGACTCGTTCATGGCCCATCGGTCCAGGCTCGCCAGGTACTCCCGCATCAGCACCAGCCGCATGGCCACGGCCCGGCGCACGGCGTCCTGGACCTCCGCGGTGGTGGCGTAGCATTCCAGTATTCCCTCGGGACCGGTGCCGTGACCCTCCTCGTCGGCCAGGATGCGCTTGTACGGGGCCTTGATCCAGTCGGGGACCGAGGGCGCGGCCAGACACTTCTCGATGAGGTAGTTGGCTATTCCTTCGCCGCCCATGGAGAAGCCCGCCAGCCGCTGGCAACTGTCCGGAAGTCCCTCCATGGCGTTGAACATGGACATCTGCGCCGGCAGCGGGCGGTAGTCGAAGGGATCCGCCCCCAGCTCCCGGATGCGCGCGGACAGGAGCCCGGCGTGCACCATCTCCTCGTGGGCGGACCGCGCCATCATGGTCTTGACCTCGATCTCCGGGGTGGTCTTGAGCCAGCCGCCGAAGAGATCGGCGGCCCGAAGCTCGTTCCACAGCCGGCTCTTCATGACCCGGACGCGCTCCTCGTCGGTCGTCAGGGGAACGTAGCTGTACGCCGGCGGCCGATCGTCCAACGTGGCGCAGAAGGCCCGGACCTTGTCCCGCAACTCCTGAACGAACTCGCTGCTGGTCATGGACTCCCCCTTATGAAGTGACGCCGCCCTCGCGCAGCTCCGCCAGGGCCTCCTCGTCGTAGCCCAACTCGCGCAGGATCTCCTCGGTGTTCTCGCCCAGCAGCGGCGCGGCCCGGTGAAAACGCGTGGGCGTGTCGGACAACTGGATGGCGTTGCCGATGAGGTTGCTCGACCCCATCTTGGGATGCCGGATCTCCTGCGGCAGGCCCAGGTCCTTCACCTGCGGGTCGTCCAGTACCTCGTCGATCTTGTAGATCGGCGCATTGGGCACACTCACCGCGTCCAGCGCCTCGAGCCAGTGATCTCGCGGCTTCTTCTCGAACTCCGCCTGCAGGATGGGAACGATGTCGTAGTGATTCTCCCAGCGGTCCTTTCGCGTGGCGAAGCGAGGCTCGTCCAGCAGGTCCCGGCGTCCCACGGCGGTCACCAAGCCTTCCCAGGCCTTCTGGTGTCCGGAGAGGTGGATCACCAGGGCCTTCTTGTCGCTGGGAACGAAACAATAGATACGCCCCCGCGGGAAATTCTCCCGGGTGATGGCCTCGCCGCCGTTCAGGTAGTCGGCCATGTGGGACTCGATGAACGCCAGGCTGATGCGCAGCAGCGACGCGTCCACGAACTGGCCGCGGCCGGTATGGTGGCGCGCCATCA